>CAMYMY010000072.1 GCA_947259625.1 uncultured Kiloniellales bacterium
TCGCCCCCTGTGTGCAGAGTGGATCCAACTATACTCGAAATGAGCTAACAAATCGTGCCAAAGCCCCAAGAAAAGCATTGACCCGGGCCAAGATCCGAACGCATCCGAAAGACCGCCGAGCCGATCCTCTCTGGCGCACACCGCCCCGCGAGCCGTAAGATGCCCGGTGCCCTGCGGCCGTGGCCGCGAAGCGATGCCGGGAGGCTCTTTCCGTGCCCAGCTCTGCCGACGCCAATCGAGAGAGTCGCCAGGCCGCACGGCCACTGGAAGGCGTGCGTGTGCTCGACTTCTCGACCTTACTGCCGGGCCCACTGGCGACCCTGCTGCTGGCCGAAGCCGGCGCCGAGGTCATCAAAGTCGAGCGGCCGGGCGAAGGCGACGAGATGCGTGGCTACCCGCCCAAGGCGGGCGCCGAGAGCCTGAGCTTCGCGCTGCTCAACCGTGGCAAACGTAGCCTGGCGCTCGACCTGAAGGCGCCTGAGAACGTTCGGCGCCTTCGGTCTCTGGTCGCCGAAACCCAGGTGCTGGTCGAGCAGTTCCGGCCCGGCGTCATGGACCGCCTCGGCCTCGGCTGGGCGGCGCTCAGCGAGGTCAACCCGGCCCTGGTCTATTGCTCGATCACCGGCTATGGCCAGAACGGGCCGCGGGCGCTCGAGGCCGGCCACGACCTCAACTATCTCGCCCGGACCGGCCTCCTGGCGCTCGCCGCCGGAGCCGACGGCGCGCCGGTCGTGCCGCCGGGCCTGATCGCCGACATCGGCGGCGGCAGCCTGCCGGCGGTGATCGACATCCTGCTGGCGCTGCGCCGGGCCGAGGCGACCGGCGAGGGCTGCTATCTCGATGTCGCCATGTGCGACAACCTCTTCGCCTGGCAGTTCTGGGCGCAGGCGCAGCTCGCCGCCGGCGCGGGGCCACCTCGGCCGGGCGGCGAGCTCTTGACCGGCGGCTCACCGCGCTACCAGATCTACCGCACCGCCGACGGCCGTTTCCTTGCCGCCGCGCCCCTGGAGCAGAAATTCTGGGAAATCTTCTGCCGCCTGATCGGTCTGCCCGAAGCGCTGCGCGACGACACCAAGGATCCCGACGCGACGAAACGCGCCGTCGCGGAGATCATCGCGACGCAGCCGGCGGGCCACTGGCAGGGCCTGTTTGCGGGAAAGGACGCTTGCTGCGCCCTGGTCCGCCCGCTCGAGGCAGCGCTCGAGGATCCGCAGTTCACGGCGCTGGGCCAGTTCGCCGCCGAACTCTCCTGTGGCAGGGTTACCCTACCGGCCCTGCCGCTGCCGCTAGCACCGGCCCTGCGCGCCGCGCCCGGTACGAAGGAGTCCCCGGCGCTGGGCGAGGCGTGGGATCTGCTCGAAGATGGCTGAGCGCCCCGTGGTGGTGATCAGGGCAACGCGGCCGCTGCCTGGCGGCGTCGCCTGCGGTAGTTGCGCGGGCTCTCGTTGAAGGACCGCCTGAACCAGCGCGAGAGGTGAGCACAGTCGGCAAAACCGCATTCGTGTGCAATTTGCGTCACGGTCCGCGAGCTGTTGAGCAGGCGCCAGCGTGCGTGCTGAAGGCGCATATCGCGCCAAAATGCGGCCGGCGGCAGCTTGGCGCGGTCGCCGAACGCGCGATCGAGCTGGCGCACGGTCGTGCCCATAACGCGGGCCAACCCTTCGATGGACAGGGGCTCGCCGATATTCTGCTGCATCAGCTCGATTGCCCGCTCGACCCGCCAATCGCCGCAGTTGGCGAGGTCTTCGTAAGGGCTGCGCACCCTGTGTTGGGCGGCTTGGTGCTCGCTGACGATCATCTGCGCTAGGCCCTTGAGCGCCCGAGCCTCGCCGCAGTGGCGCCCGATCAGTGCGACCGCCACGTCGATTGCCGCGGTGCCGCCCGGGCAGGTGATGACGTTGCCGTCCATGACATACCGCTCGTCCGAGACCGGGATTACCTTGGGATAGAGGTCAATCAACTCCTGCCGGTGCCGGACGTGTACGGCGCAGCGACGGCCATCCAGCAGGCCGGCCTCGGCCAGGGCAAAGCTGCCCGTGCACAGCCCGACCAGGGTCACGCCCTGTTCGGCCGCCAAGCGGATGAAGGCGAAGGTCTCGGACGCGTGCCGCCCAAAGTCCGACAGCAAGCCACCGACGACGACCAAGTAGTCGAACCTGGCGGCATCGCCATAGACCTCCCAGGGCCGCATCTCCACCCCGCAGCTCGCCCGAATCGGCGCCAAGTCGGCGCCCAGGCAGGTCCAGCTGCAATAGATCTGGCGGCTGCGGTCGGACTCGTCGGCGGCGTGCCGCAGCGCCTCGACGAACCCGGCGAAGGCGAGCAGGGTGAAGTTGGGCGCAAGCACGAAGCCGACCCGGAGGTCGGGCTCGACCGCCCGCTCGGGCGGGCGGAGCCCCCGATCCGTGAGGTGCGGGCGCGGCCTATATTTCGTTCCGAACATTTACCGTCCTGATCGTTCTGAAAAACGACTGCTCCATTCTATATTGATCTCCCTGCGTTGCCATAAGCTTCTTGCCGACAGAACCCGTGAAAGAACCGGAGCTGCCCTTGACGGCTTGAGAACTCCGGCTCGGGCGACAGGGAGGCAGGCGATGCGCTGGTCGAAGACCGTGACCGTAGTGGGCGCCCATGCCGAAGGCGAGGTGGGCCGCGTCATTACCGGTGGCGTAATCGACATTCCAGGCAAGACCATGCTAGAGAAGATGGTCTACCTGAACAGCGAAGATGATTCGATCCGCCGGTTCACCTTGTTCGAGCCGCGCGGCTCGGCCCAGATGTCCGTCAATCTGCTGCTGCCACCAACCCGGCCCGAGGCGGACGCCGGATTCATCGTCATGCAGCCGGACGCAGCCCATTCCATGTCCGGGTCCAATGCCATGTGCGTGGCGACGGTCCTGCTGGAGACCGGCATGCTGCCCATGCGGGAGCCGGAAACCAAGGTTGTCCTGGACACCCCGGCGGGCCTGGTCGACGCTGTGGCGACGTGTCGGGACGGCAAGGTTGAGAAGGTCACGCTCGATCTCTATCCGAGTTTCGTCGAGCACCTCGCCCACCCCCTGGAGGTCGAAGGCTACGGCACCCTGGAGGTGGATGTCGCCTATGGCGGCGTCTACTTCGCAATGGTCGATGCCAAGGCGGTCGGTTTCGCGATAACACCGGCCGAGGCCCGCGACATGGTCGATCTCGGCATGCGCATCACCACGGCGGCCAAGGCGCAGATCGAGGTCGCCCACCCGGAGATACCGGCGCTGAATGCGATCGGCTACACCATGTTCTGCGGCCGCGAGGCGGCACCGGGCGGCAACTTGAAAGGTGGCACCGTGATCCATCCCGGCCGAATGGATCGCTCGCCCTGCGGTACGGGCACGGCGGCCCGCCTGGCGCAGCTGCATGCCCGCGGCGAGCTCGAGGTCGGCCAGCGCGTGACTCAGCTGTCGACGATCGACAGCCGCTTCGACGCCGAGATCGTCGGCCTCACGACCGTCGGCAATCGGCCGGCGGTATTGCCGCGCATTTCGGGGCGCGCCTGGATCTACGGGCTCTACCAGCTGGGGGTCGACCCCAGCGACCCCTACCCCCTGGGCTACACGATGTCCGACACCTGGGGCCCGGGCGTCGCAGCGGAATAGGAACAACGGTCGCGGAGGTTGTGCCTGAACAAGGTAAATCATGGAGGAGGCAGGAAAGATGCAGATACGTTATGCAGACAGGATGTTCGGCAGAGTGCTCGGGGCGGCCGCCATCGCGGCCCTGATCGCCGGATCGCAGGCGTCGCCGGTTGAGGCCGCCGAATTCGAGTTGGTCGAGGACGGCAAGATGATCGTCGCCTTCAACGGCGACATGCCGGGCACCGGCTGGCAGGACGGCCGCTTGGTCGGGCTCGACGGCGAGCTGATGCAGCGGGTCGTCGAGGATCTTGGCCTCAAGGTCGAACCGGCCCTGATGGAGTGGGCGGCCGAGATCGCCTCGGTCAAGGCGCGCCGCGTCGACATCATGCACGGCATGATGGGCTGGAACGACCAGCGCATCAAGGTGATCAACATCTCCGACCCGATCTATTACGGCGGCGCCAATATCACCCAGAAGAAATCGACCAACTACAAGACCGTCAAGGAACTGGAGGGCAAGACCATCGCCACGATTCAGGGCTTCGGCTGGATCGACCAGCTGAAGCAGATCGAGGGCTCCGAGCTCAAGCTCTACGACACCAGCGACGCAGCGATCCGCGACCTGTTGGCCGGTCGGATCGAGGCGCTCTTCGCCGACCCGCCGCTGATCCAGTACGCGATCTCCAAGAACCCGGACTGGGACATCCACGCCGTGCCGGTCCAGCAGGACTTCGACGAAAAGTACTCGCTGCTCACCGGCAAGTACAACGTGGTCTTCGGCCTGAGCAAGGAGGCGCCGAACCTGCTTCGCGCGGTCAACGACAAGATCGCCGAGATCTGGGCGACCTGCGGGAACCTCGAGGTCGCCAAGAAGTACGGGCTGGGTGACAAGTCGTGGTTCGATCCCGGCTCGCTCAACCTGCGCGCCGGCATCGACCGTCCGAAGGATTGGAAGCAACCGACCCTGCCGGCCAACTGCAGCTAGGTTGGCCTCTCCGACGGCAGGAGCGCCCGTGCTAGAACCGGGCGCTCCTGCCGGCCCCTTTCGAGTCGGAAATTCGTCGGAGGCGTCCGATGACTGAACCTCTGCTGCGGGTCGAGGACCTCTACAAGAGTTTCGGCAGCCTCGAAGTGCTGACGGGTATCGATACGACGCTGGAACGCGGCCACAAGACGGCCGTGATCGGGCCCTCTGGCTGCGGCAAGTCCACGATGCTCCGCTGCATCAACTACATGGAGACGCCGTCGAGCGGCCACATCTATCTGGACGGCGAGCTGTTACCCCGTCCAGCGGCCACATCTACCTGGACGGCGAGCTGTTCGGCGAGAAGCAGGTCAACGGCGGCACCCAGCGCATGACCGAGAAGGAGCTCGCCCAGCAGCGCGCCCATGTCGGCATGGTGTTCCAGGGCTTCTATCTCTGGCCTCACCTCAATGCCCGCGACAACGTCGCCATCGGGCCCATGAAGGTGCGCGGCATGAGCAAGGCGGAGGCCTGCGAGCTGGCCGAGGCCATGCTGGCCAAGGTGCACATGTCGCACAAGGTCGACGAGTTTCCCGAACGGCTCTCGGGTGGACAGCAGCAGCGTGTGGCCATCGCCCGCGCCCTGGCGCAGGAGCCGAAGCTCCTGCTGTTCGACGAGCCGACCTCTGCGCTCGATCCCGAGTTGGTCGGCGAGGTGCTGAAGGTGATCCACGAGCTGGCCGACGAGGGGCGCTCCATGGTGCTGGTCACGCACGAAATCCACTTCGCGCGGGACGTCGCCGACTGGGTGATCTACATGGGCGACGGCGGCATCGTCGAGGAAGGTCCCGCCGATAAAGTGCTCGGCGATCCGCAGCACCCGCGGACGCGGTCCTTCCTGCGCCAGATCCTCGAGCACTAGGCGCCGCCGCGAGGCCGGGGCATGAACGTCGAGAAGATCCTGAACTTGGGCGGGCCGCTGTTGCTCGGCGCCGTGACGACGGTCGAGATCACGCTGGCCGCCCTGGCCCTGGCCATCGTCATCGGCCTGAGTTTCGCCCTGCTCAAGCTCACGCGCTTCAGGGCCCTGCATTGGCTGATCGATGCCTACGTCGAGCTGTTTCGCAACACGCCGGTGCTGGCGCAGCTCTTCATCATCTACTTCGGACTGGCCTATCTGGGCTTCAAAGTCTCCGCCTTGCCGGCGGCGATCATCGGGCTGGGCCTCAACGGCGGCGCGATCCTGACCGAGGTCTTCCGGGCCGGTCTCGGCGCCATCCACCATGGCCAGCGCGAGGCGGCGCTGGCGGTCGGAATGACGCCCTGGACATCGCTGCGCTACATCATTCTGCCGCAGACCTGGCGCATCACCCTGCCGCCGCTCGGCAACTACGCGATAGCGCTTCTTAAGGACACGGCCGTGGTCTCGGCGATCGCGGCGCCCGAGATCATGTTCTATGCCCGCAACCTGGTCACCTCGACCTTCGAGACGACCGCGGTCTACATCCTGGCGGCGGCGCTCTATTTCTGCCTCAGCTTTCCCCTGGCCCGCTTGGTCGAGCGTTTCGAGAAGCGGCAGAGGGCTTGGCAATGATCGAGTTTCTTGCGGTCTACGGCGAGAACTGGACCAGCTGGTGGCCGCAGATCGCCGCGGCGACCTGGAACACCGTCCTGCTGACGATCTTCTCCTTTGCCCTGGCCGTCGCGATCGGGATCCTCCTGGCGCTCGGCAAGCTCAGCCGGTTCCGGATGGTCCACGGCTTCTGCACCGCCTACGTCGAGGTCGCGCGCGGCGTCCCGGCGCTCGCTATCCTATTCCTGATCTACTTCGGTCTGGTGCCGCTGGGTATCGTGCTCGACGCCTTCGTGGCCGGGTTCGTCGGCCTGGGCATGAGCGCCGGCGGCTACATCGCCGAGGTCTTCCGGGCCGGCATCCAGGCGGTGCACAAGGGCCAGCGCGAGGCCGCGCTCGCCGTCGGCATGACGCCATACATGAGCTTCCGCTATATCATCCTGCCGCAGGCGGTGCGGATCATCCTGCCACCCATGCTGAACATGCTGATCATCCTGCTCAAAGACACCTCGATCTGTTCGCTGATATCCACGCCCGAACTCATGCTGCGCGCGAAGGACCTGGCCATGATGTCCTTCCTGCCTATGCACCTCTTCGTGTTGGCGGGCGTAATCTACTTCCTCATGGCCTGGCCGCTGTCCTTGGTCACCCGGCGGGTCGAGGCGCGCATGCGCCGGGGCCTGCACGGCACCTGAGGGCTGGTTCCGGCCGCTACCAGCCGACGAAATTTCTACGCGCCATGGCCGGCGATTCCGGGGCGTCAGTCATAATTGCACAAACATTGTGGTTTTGTAATTTCCGCATTGCGACGTACTCTAGCGTCTGGCGAAGAAAGTGAAAAAAAGGAGGGGTGCGGAATGCTGGTAGCCGCGGACTCTCTACAAGGCATCGGACTGTTGCACGGTCTGCGCGAGGCCGATCTCGAGGCCCTGGCCAAACGTTGCAGCTGGCGGCGCTACCAGGCGCACGAGCAGATCATCCATTTTCATGACGAGACCCGCGACGTCTACTTCGTCGTGGAGGGCGAGGTGCGCGCCATCACTTACTCCCTCGAGGGCAAGGAGGTGACCTTTCGGGATATTCCGGCCGGTGACGTGTTCGGCGAGTATGCTGCGATCGACGGCGAGCCGCGCTGCGCGACCATCGAGGCTCTCGTACCGTCCTATGTTGCCGCCATGCCGGCATCCTGTTTCTGGGAGGTCCTGGAAAAGCACCCCAGCGCAAACGCCATCATGTTGAAGCAGCTGACCCGGCAGGTCAGGGCCCTGAGCGAACGAGTGTTCGAGTTCAGCACGCTTGCGGTCAAGAACCGGATTCACGCCGAACTGCTTCGTTTGGCGCACGACCATATGGTCGACGATGTGACAGCGGTGATCGTGCCGTCTCCGACGCACGCGGATATTGCCAGCCGGATCTCGACGCACCGGGAAGCCGTGACCCGCGAACTGACCGAGCTGTCCCGGCAGGGGCTCGTGGAGCGCCGCCACGGTTCGCTGGTCGTCCGCGACGTGCCGCGCCTGGAACGGATGGTCCGAGAGGTTCTCGGGGACTGACCGGCCGGTCCTGCGCCGAAGCCCGCCGATTCACGCCCCACTGCGGGCAGTGCCGATCGCGCCCAGTCACGTATTCGCAAGGCGGCGCGATTTGCCTGTATTCCGCTGCGATTCTGTCTTAGTCTCTGCCACGCAACGGTTTCCTTCGGGGAACAATAGGGAACAGGGTGCGGTGCCTAGGCGCCAAGGCCCTGACTGCCCCCGCAACTGTGAGCGGATGGCCCGCGCCGCCGTAAGAGCCACTGGGGAACCGGGAAGGCAGGGCGCGAAGCCGGGATCCGCAAGTCAGGAGACCTGCCGTTGCACGCGCCTTTGTGAAGCCGTCGGGCGGGGCGAACCGGCGGAAAGGGGGGCACTTGCATGCCGCTTCCAGGCATGCCTCTCCCGTTTCGCAATGGCATGGGTCATGTGTTTGAAACGGGAGGGCTGCCCATGTCGTGTTCCAGGTCCATTCTGCGCAGGTTGTCATTTGCTCTGCCGGCCGCCGTGGCGGCGGTCGTGGCCGGCTGGTCCGGCGCGGCTGCGGCGCTCGAAGATGTCGGGCGTTACGTCTACGTGCCGAACCGTGCCTCGGCGGACGTCGCGATCATCGACACGGTCAAGGACGAGGTCGTGGTCCGTGTGCCGGTCGGCAAGGTGCCGCACCAGGTGGTCGTCGCCGAGACCCTGGCCAAGCTCGTCGCCAGCAACACCGAGGACGACACCATCTCGGTCGTCGACCTGAAGACACTCGCCGTCGAAGCTACGATCAAGCTCGGCGATACGCCCGAACACATGGCGCTGAGCCCGAACGGCGCGATGCTCGCGGTCGGCAACATCGGCGCCGGCACCGTTTCGCTGGTTTCGCTCCCCGAGGTCCGCGAGGTCGCCCGGGTCACGGGCCTGATCGAGCCGCACAACCTGACCTTCAGCCCGGACGGAACGCTGATCTACGTCGCCAACCTGGGCGCCGACCACATCAGTGTGATCGACGTCGCAAAGGCCGGGGTCGTGAACGAAATCTCCGTGGCCGAGCCGACTCCGCTCGCCGCCGCCGGACACGACGCTTCGGCGGAGTTCCAGGGCATCGTCAGCGTGACCAGGACGGCCGACGGACGACTCGGCTTCGCAGCCCACGGCGAGGGCAACACCCTGGCGGTGATCGACCTGCAACGCCAACGCAAGGTGAAGGACATCCAGCTGGGCGAGTTGCCCTGGCGGGCCTACGGCACAGCCGACGGCCGCTTCATGCTGGTGCCCAACAACGGCGAGCGCAGTGTCTCGGTCATCTCGACCGACTCGCTCGAGGTCGTGGCGACCCTGCCGGGCGGCGCCGACATGACCGGCGTCAATACCGGCTGGTTCGACTCCACGGCCTTCGTCATCAGCCGCGGCGAGGACAAGGCCGTGGTGCTCGACCTGGTCGGCATGAAGAACGCCGGCGAAATCGCCCTGCCCGGCATGCCGGAGACCGGTGTCACCACGCCCGACGGCAGGAAGCTTTATGTTGCGCTCAGCGAGGCCGGCAAGGTCGCGGTGATCGATACCCGCGCGCGCAAGGTGATCAAGATGATCGACGGTGTCGGCGAGGAGCCTTGGGGTGCCACAATGGTGGGCGCAATCGGGTACTGCCACTAGGCTTTCCGCAGCGGCGGCAGTCGCGCTCTTTTCACCCGCGGCCGCCGCGGGTGAGGGCGCTGTCGTGCGCTTGCTGGAGGCAGTGGAGGCCCATGGTCCGGTGACCGAGGGGGTGACGGCCGAGGCGCTCGGCCGTGCCTGCGGCACGGACCTGCTCTGCGCGGCCCGGCGGATCATCGCCGGGAGCGACGGGCGGGCACGACTCGAGCGGCGGATCCATCCCGACACGGACACGATCCGCTGGGTCACGACGCGCGCGTCGCTCGGGGGCCACGCGCAGGCAGGCGACGGGCGGACGGTCGTCTCGCTCGAGCGGTTCGGCCGGAAGGTCGAGTGGGAGCTGCGCGCGGCCCTGGCGGGCCAGGACAGCGGCAGGGGGCTCGTGCTCGATCTCCGCGACAACCGTGGCGGCGACTTCGGGCGCATGCTGCGGGTCGCCGGCTTGTTTACCGGCGCTCTGCCCGAGGCGCTCTATCTGATCGACGGTAGTGGCAGGCGGCCGGTGGCAATCCCGGGCAACGGTACGCCGCTCGATACCGGAGCCCTAACTGTCCTGGTCGGGCCGGAGACGGCGAGCAGCGGCGAGATTTTAGCGGCGCTCCTGCGCCGCTACGCCGGAGCGGAAATGATTGGCCAGCGGACCCTCGGCAAAGACTATCTGCTGCGCGTCGTGGCGATCGACCAGGACTGGCGCCTGCTGCTGCCGGCCGAGCGGGTCGAGGTACCGGGCGAGACGCTGGCCGGCGGCCTCCTACCCGACCGCCCGCTGCCGCCCGATGGAATTGCGCCATGAGCGCCCTGCCTCCCGTGACCCTGGTGCTGGGCGGCGCCCGGTCGGGCAAGAGCCGCCATGCCGAGGCGCTGGTCGAGGGTCAGCCCGGGCCCTGCGTCTACATCGCGACCGCCGAGGCGGGCGACCATGAGATGGCCGAGCGTATCCACCGGCACCAAGCGCGCCGTGGCCGGCGCTGGCAGACCCTCGAGGAGCCGATCGACCTGGCCGGCGCGCTTCGTGGTGCGGCGCGGTCCGACGGCGCGGTGCTGGTCGATTGCCTGACTCTGTGGCTCTCCAACCTGCTCGGCGCGGACCGCGATGTCGAAACGGAGATCGAGGATCTTGTCGCGGCCCTGCCGGGGCTCACCGGGCCCGTCGTCTTCGTCTCCAACGAGGTCGGACTGGGCATCGTGCCGGAAGGAGCGCTGGCCCGGGCCTTCGTCGAGCATGCTGGCCGCCTGCATCAGGCGGTCGCAACTGCTGCGCAGTCGGTCCTGTTCATGGCCGCCGGCCTGCCGCTCGCCCTCAAAACGCCTGCTTGACGGAGCCCCTATGGCCCTGAACGGAAAAATCCCCGCGACCGTGATCACCGGCTTCCTCGGCGCCGGCAAGACCTCGAGCATCCGCCACCTCCTGGCCACCGCGAACGGCCGGCGCCTGGCGCTGATCATCAACGAGTTCGGCGACCTCGGCGTCGACGGTGAGATCCTCAAGGGCTGCGGCTTCGAGGCGTGTGATGAGGACGACGTGGTAGAGCTCGCCAACGGCTGCCTCTGCTGCACCGTAGCCGACGACTTCATCCCGACCATCGAGGCGCTGCTGGACCGGCCCGAGCCGCCCGACCACATCGTCATCGAGACCTCGGGCCTGGCGCTGCCCAAGCCGCTGGTCAAGGCCTTCAACTGGCCCGAGATCCGCACCCGGGTCACGGTCGACGGGGTGATCACCATGATCGACGGCCCGGCCGTGGCCGAGGGCCGCTTCGCCGGCGACCCCCAGGCGGTCGAGGCGCAGCGCCGGGCCGACGAGTCGCTCGACCACGAGACCCCGCTGGAGGAGTTGTTCGAGGAACAGCTGGGCTCGGCCGACCTGGTGGTGATCAACAAGACCGACCTGCTGGACCGGGAGGAGCTCGGCCGGGTCAACGCGGCGGTCGCGCCACACCTGCGTCCGGCGGTCAAGGTGCTACGCGCCGCGCACGGGGCGATCGACGCGGGCGTGTTGCTCGGCCTGGGAGCCGCCGCCGAGGACGATCTGGACTCCCGGCTCTCGCACCACGACGACGGCGAGCCGCACGACCACGACGACTTCACCAGCTTCGCGGTCGAGCTCGGCGAGGTCGATGCGGCCGACCAGCTGCTTGTCCGCCTCGCGCCCGTGATCGTCGCGCACGACATCCTGCGGATCAAGGGGTTCGCCGCGGTGGCGGGCAAGGCCATGCGCCTGGTCGTCCAGGGCGTCGGCGGGCGCCTGCAGCAGCACTACGACCGCGACTGGCGGCCGGACGAGGCGCGCGCCACACGGCTCGTCGTGATTGGCCAAGCCGGCCTGGACGAGGCCGCCGTCCGCGCGGCCCTGACGCACGGCCCGGCGCATTCAAGCAAGCCCCCCCACCCTGGCCCTCCCCCGCAAGGGGGGAGGGAAGATCGGGTCGGAGCGGTTCTTTCTCCCTCCCCCTCGATGGGGGAGGGCCGGGGTGGGGGTGAAGCACCAACCTCCGAAGGGGAACAGGAGAAAGCCGGGTAATGCACCTCCTGCAAGCCCAGGCCGGTGTGATCGCCGACGGCTCGGAGGCCGTGGACCTGGGGCAGACCCCGGGCGACATCGTCGTGCTCTCCGCCGCCGATACCGAGCTCGCCAACCTAGCGGCGGCGCGCGGCGCGATTAGAGAGGATTTCCCGAGCCTGCGGTTGGCCAACTTGATGCAACTCGGCCACAACCTCTCGGTCGACATCTATGCCGAAGGCGTGGTGGCCGAGGCCAGACTGGTCGTCGTGCGCCTGCTGGGCGGCATTGGCTATTGGCCCTACGGCGTCGAGCAGCTGCGCGCGGTTTGCGCCGAGCGGGGCATCCCGCTCGCCCTGCTGCCGGGCGACGACCAGCCCGACGCGGAACTGGCCGCGCAGAGTACCCTGTCCCAGGAGGCCTGCCACCGCCTGTGGCAGTACTGCGTTCATGGCGGGCCGGAGAACGCGCGCAACCTCCTGGACTACGCCGCCGGGCTGATCGGCCATGAAGCCGAGTGGGTCGAACCCAAGCCCCTGTTACGCGCGGGCCTCTACTGGCCCGGCCGGGACCGGCCCGCACTCGAGAAGTTGCGCGGCGAATGGTTGGAGGGCGCCCCGGTGGCCGCGGTCGTATTCTACCGGGCACTGCTCCAGGCCAACAATCTAGCGCCGGTCGACGGCCTGATCGCCACGCTGGCGGCGCGCGGTGTCAATGCCCTGCCGATCTTCTGCGCCAGCCTGAAGGAGCCGGTCTCGGCCGGCACCGTCGCCCGCCTGCTCGCCGAGGCCGGCGCCGGGATCGTGCTGAACGCAACGGGCTTCGCCGTCTCCAGCCCCGGCGCCCAGCGGCGGGAGACGCCCTTTGACGCGGTCGACGGGCCGGTCCTGCAGGTCGTCTTCTCGGGCGGCACCGAGGCCGCCTGGGCCGAGGGCAGCCAGGGCCTCTCGGCGCGCGACATCGCTATGAACGTGGCGCTCCCGGAGGTCGACGGGCGCATCCTCTCGCGCACGGTCTCCTTCAAATCCGAGGCGCGCTTCGACGCCGCGACCCAGTGCCCAGTGGTCGCCTATGCCCCGGTGCCCGACCGCATAGACTTCGTGGCCGCGCTCGCCGCGAGCTGGCTCGATCTCGGGCGGACGCCGCCCGCCGAGCGCCGTGTCGCGCTCGTGCTCGCCAACTACCCCAACCGCGACGGGCGCATCGGCAACGGCGTGGGGCTCGACACGCCGGCTGGGACGATGGAGGTGCTGCGCGCGCTGGAGGCCGCGGGCTACCGAACCGAAGACCTGCCCACCGACGGCAACGCGTTGATCGCGCGCCTGGCCGCCGGGCCGACCAACGCCGCCGTGGCCTTCCGCGAGGTCCGCGAGACCCTCTCCTTTGCCGACTATCAGACGTTCTTCGCCGCGCTGGCGCCGAACGTGCAGGAACAGGTGCTGGCGCGCTGGGGGGCGCCGGAACGCGACCCCTTCTTCCTGCCCGGCGAGACCGACTGCGGGGCCTTCGCGATGGCCGCCTTCCGGTGCGGCAACGTCGTGGTCGGATTGCAGCCGGCGCGCGGCTACAACATCGACCCGCAGGCGAGCTACCACGACCCTGACCTGGTGCCGCCGCACGGCTATCTGGCGTTCTACGCCTGGCTGCGTGAGGACTTCCGCGCCCATGCGATCGTCCACATGGGCAAGCACGGCAATCTGGAATGGCTGCCCGGCAAGGCGCTCGGCCTGTCGCAGGCCTGCTATCCGGAGGCGGCGCTCGGCCCCCTGCCGCACCTTTATCCCTTTATCGTCAACGACCCGGGCGAGGGCACCCAGGCCAAGCGCCGCGCCCAGGCGGTCATTGTCGACCACCTGACGCCGCCCCTGACCCGCGCCGAGTCCTATGGTCCTTTGGCCGAGCTGGAGCGGCTGGTCGACGAGTACTACGAGGCCGCAGGCGTCGACCCGCGGCGCCTCGTGGTGCTGCGCGGCGAGATCTTGGAACTCTCGGCGCGGATCGGCCTGGACAAGGATTGCGGCATCGCGCGCGATGATCCCGCGAATACCGCCCTCGCCAAGCTCGACAACTATCTCTGCGAGCTGAAGGAGATGCAGATTCGCGACGGCCTGCACGTCTTCGGAATCTCGCCGCGAGGCGACCAGCTAACCGACCTGCTGGTGGCACTCGTCCGCCTGCCGCGCGGTGACGGCACCGGCGGCGGCGCCTCGCTGCTGCGCGCGCTCGCGGCGGACTTGGGCTTCGCGAGCTTCGATCCGCTCGACTGCGAGATGGCAGCACCCTGGCAGGGACCACGTCCCACCGCGCTTGCCGGCCCCGGGCCGTGGCGCAGCCGGGGCGATACGGTCGAGCGGCTCGAGCTGATGGCCCGCAAGCTGGTCGCCGGAGACTACCAACCTGAAATGTCCTGGAGCGCGACGCGCGCGGTCTTGGACTACATCGAGTGCGAATTGAACCCTGCGGTGCTGGCCTGCGGCCAGGCCGAGATCGCCGGTCTCCTGACCGGGCTCGACGGCCGCTTCTTGGCGCCCGGGCCCTCGGGCGCGCCGACCCGCGGCCGCCCCGACGTCCTGCCCACGGGGCGCAACTTCTATTCCCTCGACACCCGCGTCGTGCCGACGCCGGCCGCCTGGCACCTGGGCTGGAAGTCGGCCGCGCTGCTGATCGAGCGCTACCGCCAGGAGCAGGGCGCCTGGCCACGCAGGCTCGCGCTCTCGGCCTGGGGCACGGCCAACATGCGCACCGGCGGCGACGACATCGCCCAGGCGCTGGCGCTGATGGGCGTGCGACCGACCTGGGAGGTCACCTCGCGCCGGGTGACCGGCTTCGAGATCCTGCCGCTCTCGGTGCTCGACCGGCCGCGGATCGACGTGACGCTCAGGATCTCGGGCTTCTTCCGCGACGCCTTCCCGGCCCAGATCGATCTCTTCGATTCGGCGGTGCGCGCCGTGGCCGCGCTCGACGAGCCGGAAGACGGCAACCCACTGGCCGCCCACGTGCGCGCCGATACGGCGGCGCTCCGGTCCGGCGGCCTGGACGAGACAGCGGCCCGGCGCCGCGCTGGCTTCCGGGTGTTCGGTTCCAAGCCGGGGGCCTACGGCGCGGGACTTCAGGCCCTGATCGACGAGCGCGGCTGGCAGGGCGACGCGGACCTGGCGCGCGCCTATCTTGCCTGGGGCGGCTATGCCTATGGGTCCGGCGCCGCGGGCGCGGCCGAGCACGGCCTCTTCGAACAGCGGCTCTCCGGGGTCGAGGGCGTGGTCCACAACCAGGACAACCGCGAGCACGACCTCTTGGATTCCGACGACTACTATCAGTTCGAGGGCGGCCTGACCGCCGCGGTGCGACACCTCTCGGGCAGTCAGCCGACGGTCTACCACAACGACCACTCGCGCCCGGAAACCCCCAGGGTCCGTTCGCTGGAGGAGGAGGTCGCCCGAGTCGTGCGCGCCCGCGTTGTCAATCCGAAATGGATCGCCGGCGTCATGCGCCACGGCTACAAGGGGGCCTTCGAGATGGCGGCCACGGTGGACTACCTCTTCGCCTTCGCGGCCACGGCCCATGCCGTGGCCGACCATCATTTCGATGCCGTCTTCGAGGCCTATTTGGAGGACCCGAAGGTGCGGGACTTCCTGCGGGAGAACAACCCGGCGGCGCTCAAGGAGATGGCGGAACGTCTGACCGAAGCCCAGGAGCGCGCCCTGTGGCGGCCGCGCTCCAACTCGGCGCATGCCCGCCTCGAGGAACTGACCGGCATGACGCTGGAGGAGGTCCCATGACCGAGAAGCCGAGCGAGGAGGAAGTCAACCAGCGGGCCAACGAGAAGGCGCGCAAGCGCAAGGCGGCGCGCGAGAAGATGCTGGCCGACAAGACCAAGGAGAAGGGCCTGCTGATCGTCCACACCGGCAAGGGCAAGGGCAAGTCGACCGCCGCCTTCGGGCTCGCCGTACGCGCGCTCGGCAACGGCATGAAGGTCGGCGTCGTGCAGTTCGTCAAGGGCAAGTGGCAGACCGGCGAGCGCGTCGTGCTGGAGCGCTTTCCCGAGCAGGTCGAGATCCGCACCATGGGCGAGGGCTTCACCTGGGACACCCAGGACCGCGCGCGCGACATCCGCGCGGCCGAGGCGGCCTGGGAGGCCTCGAAGGCGATGATAGAGGCCTGTCGGCAGTCGCCGCCCAAATACGACCTGATCGTGCTCGACGAGCTCAACATCGTGCTGCGCTACGACTACCTGCCCTTGGCCGAGGTCGTGGCCTTCCTGCGCGACCGGCCGGCCGATCTGCACGTCGTCGTCACCGGCCGCAACGCCAAGCCGGAGCTGATAGAGGCCGCCGATCTGGTGACCAAGGGCATCGAGTTTTGAGCAAGGCCGCCGCCATCATGCTGCAGGGAACCGGCTCCGACGTCGGCAAGTCGCTGCTCGCCGCCGGCCTCGGCCGGGCCTACAGCCGGCGCGGCCTGAGGGTCCGCCCCTTCAAGCCGCAGAACATGTCCAACAATGCGGCGGTCACGGCCGACGGCGGCGAGATCGGCCGCGCCCAGGCGCTGCAGGCGCGCGCTTGCGGGCTGGCACCCTCGGTCGACATGAACCCGGTGTTGCTGAAGCCGCAGTGCGATGTCGGTGCCCAGGTCATCGTGCAAGGGCGCGTCCGAGGCAACGCCCAGGCGCGCGAATACCAGAACCTCAGGCGCGAGTTGCTGCCCAGCGTACTGGAGAGCTTTCAGCGCCTCAGCGAGGGGGCGGACCTGATCTTGGTCGAGGGTGCGGGCAGCCCCGCGGAGGTCAACCTGCGCGACGGCGACATCGCCAACATGGGCTTCGCCGAGGCCGCGCAAGTCCCCGTGGTGCTGATCGGCGACATCGACCGCGGCGGCGTGATCGCCAGCATCGTCGGCACGCACATTCTGCTGAGCGAGGCCGAGCGAGCGCGCCTGGCCGGCACCATCATCAACAAGTTCCGCGGCGACGTCTCCCTGTTCGATGGCGGGCTCGAGGTAATAGGCCGGAAGACCGGCCTCGAGTGCTTCGGCGTGGTGCCCTATTTTCCCGCCGCCCGGCGCCTGCCCGCGGAGGACGCGTTGGCGATTGGCTGCGCCGAGTCTGCATCCGGCGGCAGCGCGATCCGGATCGCGGTACCGGTCGTCTCGCGCATCGCCAACTTCGACGATCTCGACCCGCTGACCGCCGAGCCGGACGTGGCGGTCGACTTCGTGCGGCCCGGGGAGGCGCTGCCCGGCACCGCCGACCTCGTGGTCCTGCCGGGTTCCAAGGCCGCCCTAGCCGACTTGGCGTTCCTGCGGGCGCAGGGCTGGGACCTCGACATCAAGGCGCACCTGCGGCGCGGCGGCCTGGTGCTGGGACTCTGCGGCGGTTACCAGATGCTGGGCCGCGCGATCCGCGATCCGCTCGGCGTCGAGGGAGATCCGGGCGAGGCGCCGGGCCTCGGCCTGCTCGAGGTCGCCACGGAACTGACCAGCGACAAGACCCTGGCCCCGGCCGAGGGCGAGGAGATCTTGAGCGGGGCCGCGGTGCGCGGCTACGAGATGCATGTGGGCGCGACCGCCGGCCCCGGCCTGGAGCATCCCATGCTGCGCCTGGGCGGCCGGACGGAGGGCGCGGTCTCGGCCGACGGCCGAGTCTATGGCTGCTACCTCCACGGCCTCTTCGCCGCCGACGGCTTCCGCCACGCCTTCCTCAATCGCATCCGGGAGCGCGGCGAGAGCGGCCTTGCCTACGAGGTCGAAGTCGAGCGCACGCTGGATGGGCTCGCCGAACATCTGGAGGCGCATTTGGACCTCGACCGCCTTCTGGAGGTCGCTCGTGCGTCCTGATCCCTCACAAAAGGCAAGAATGGGGACAGTCCCCATTTTCTTGCTAGAGCAACCACCAGAGCCCCAGAACCAGAGCGGCCAGCAGGGCGCCGGTGGCGACGTAGAGCCGGAGCGCAGCGCGGATGTCGGCCGCGTCCAGGTCCGCGCGGCCGTCGCCCATCCAGGGGTCCTCGACCGCCTCGTCGCGGTAGCGGCGCAGACCAGCCAGGGCGAAGCCGAGCGCCCCAGCAAAGGCCGCCTCCTGCCAGCCGGCGTTGGGCGAGCGGTGCCGGGGCGCGTCGCGCCGCATCGTGCGCCAAGCGGCCCCGGCACGCGCGCCGGGCAGCAGGGCCGCGGCCAGCACGATCAGGCCGCCGGCCAGGCGCGCCGGGACCCAGTTGACCGCGTCGTCGAGCCGCGCCGCGACCCGGCCGAAGGCCCGGTAGCGGGGGCTCCTGTGGCCGATCATGGAGTCGAGGGTGTTGACCGCCTTATAGGCGCAGAGCCCCGGCAGCCCGAGCAGCGCGTACCAGAAGGCCGGCGCGACGACCCCGTCGGAGAAGTTCTCGGCGATGCTCTCGACCGCGGCCCGCGCCACGCCCGGCCCGTCCAGGCTGTCGGAGTCGCGCCCGACGATATGGGCCACGGCGGCACGACCCTCGGCCAGGCTGTCGGCCAAAGCCCGGGCCACCGCCGCCGCATGGTCGTAGAGCCCGCGGAAGGCGATCAGCGTGCTGGCAAGACCCGCCTCGACCAGCCAGCCGCCGGGCAGCCCCTCCAGCGCGGCCGTGAGCACCCAGCCAAGCGCCGCGGCCAGCAGGACCACCGCCGTCGTCAGCAGGGCGCCGCGCAGGGCCCGCACCCCCTCGCCGGCGCGCTCGTCGTTCAGCCGGCGATCGCCCAAGGCCACCAGGCGGCCGATCATGGCGACGGGGTGTGGTATCGTCCCGTAGAGCCATGGCGGGTCGCCCAGGGCCGCGTCCAGGGCAAGCGCCAGGAACAGGATCAGGAACAGGTCGGCCGGCAACCCGCCGCCGATGAGCCAGGCAGTCAGCATGGCCGGAGCATGGGTGCGCCTGCCGCCCCGGTCAACGGCAGAACATTCCCTTTCAAGGGCCGATCAGGGAGAACAGGACAATGACCAAGACCGGTGTGATGGTCTGCGGCCACGGCAGCCGCGACGTGGAGGCCGTGCGCGAGTTCGAGTCCGTCGCGCGGGGCATCCGCGAACGCCTGGCGCATTACGAGGTGGAGAGCGGTTTCCTGGAGTTCGCCACGCCGGTTATCAGCGACGGCTTGGACCGCCTGCGCGAGAGCGGCCACGATCGGGTACTGGCCGTGCCGGGCATGCTGTTCGCCGCGGGGCACGCCAAGAACGACATCCCCTCGGTGCTCAACACTTATCAGGCACAGCATCCCGGCATGGAGATCCTCTACGGGCGCGAGCTGGCGATCGACGCCAAGCTGCTGGGCGCGGCCGAGGCGCGGATCGGCGAGGCGCTGGACCGGGCCGGGGATGAAGTGCCGCTGGACGAGACCCTGCTCATGGTCGTCGGGCGCGGCGCCTCGGACCCGGACGCCAACTCTAACGTCGCCAAGGTCATGCGCATGCTCTGGGAGGGCATCGGCTTCGGCTGGGGCGAGACCTGCTATTCGGGCGTCACCTTCCCTCTTATCGAGCCCGGCCTGGAGCACGCCGCGAAGCTGGGCTACCGGCGCATCGTCGTCTTTCCCTATTTCCTCTTCACCGGCGTGCTGGTCAAACGCATTTACCACTACACCGACCTGGTCGCCGAACGGTACCCGGGGATCCGGTTCGTCAAGGCGCCCTACCTGTCCGGCCATCGGCTGGTGCTGGATTCCTTCGCCGAACGCGTCGAGGAGATCACCGCCGGCGAGAACGTCATGAACTGCAAGCTGTGCAAGTACCGGGAGCAGATCGTCGGCTTCGGCGCCGAGATCGGCTTGCCGCAAGAAAGCCACCACCACCACGTCGAGGGCATCGGCACGAACGCTGACAAGACCGACGGCAACGGTCACCACCATCATCATCACGGCCATGGTCATGATCACGGTCACGACCATCACCACCACCCCTATCCGCACGCGGACCATCCGCTGGGGCCGCGCAGCATGAAGAAAGAACGGGCCTGAGAGGGAGCATGCCGGTGCCGGCTTCCTACGACTACCTGCGCGATCCGGGCGAGATCACCCGCCGGTCCTTCAACCTGGTCCGGGCCGAGACGGACCTTTCGGGCCTGCCCGAGGACCTGGCTGCGGTGGCGGTGCGCCTGGTGCACGCCTGCGGCCTGCCCGAGATCGTCGGCCGTCTGGCCTGGAACGGCCCGGTCGCCGGCGCGGCGCGCAGCGCGCTCGCGGCCGGCGCGCCGGTCCTCGCCGACTGCCGTATGCTGGCCGAGGGGGTAACGCGCAATCGCCTGCCGGCGGACAACGAAGTGCTCTGCACGCTCCAGGACCCGGCGGTTCCCGAGCTGGCCCGGTGCCGGGCCACGACGCGCTCGGCCGCGGCGATAGAGCTTTGGCAGCCGCGCCTGGACGGCGCCGTGGTCGCCATTGGCAACGCACCGACCGCACTCTACCGCCTGCTCGAGCTGCTGCACGAGGGCGCCCCCAGGCCGGCGGCGATTCTCGCCTTCCCGGTCGGCTTCGTCGGCGCGGCAGAGTCCAAGGAGGTGCTGATCGAGGCCGCATTGGATATCCCCTATCTGACATTGCGCGGCCGGCTGGGCGGCAGCGCGTTGGCGGCCGCGGCGGTCAACGCGGTCGCGGCGGGCGCACCGTGACGCCCTGGCTTGCCATCGTCGGCCTGGGCGAGGACGGCCTCCAGGGTCTCGGCCACGCCGCGCGCGCGCTCGTCGAGAGCGCCGAAGTCCTGGTCGGCGGCGAGCGCCACCTGGCCATGGTGCCGGAGGATGGGCGCGAACGGCTCGCCTGGAGCAGTCCGCTGGAACATCTGGTCGAGGAGATCGTGCGCCGCCGCGGGCAGCGGATCTGCGTGCTCGCGACCGGCGACCCCATGACCTACGGCATCGGCGCCACCTTGGCCCGCTACGTGCCCAGAAAGGAGACCTTCGTCGTGCCGGCCCCTTCGGCCTTTTCGCTCGCCGCCGCGCGCCTCGGCTGGGGCCTAGCCGAGACCGAGACGCTAAGCCTGCACGGCCGGCCTCTCGAGCTCCTTCACTCCTATCTGCAGCCGGGTGCCAGGCTGCTGGTGCTATGCGCCGACGGCGCGACGCCCGGTCAGGTCGCCGGACTACTGCGCGAGCGAGGCTACGCCGGCAGCCGGCTCACGGTGCTGTCGCACATGGGCGGCCCACGCGAGCACATCGTCGAGAACACCGCGGCCGAATGGGACGTTCCCGTTGTCGCCGACTTCAACACGCTCGCCATCGCATGTCTTGCCGCTCCCGAGGCCGCCCTCCTGCCGCGCGCGCCGGGCCTGCCCGACACGGCCTTCAGGCACGACGGGCAGCTGACCAAGCGCGAGGTGCGGGCCGCGACCCTGGCCGCGCTCGCCCCGGTGCCGGGCCAGCGCCTCTGGGACGTCGGTGCCGGCTGCGGCTCGGTCGCTATCGAATGGATGCGCGCGGCCCGGCGCACGGAGGCCATCGCCGTGGAGCACGACCGGGACCGCGTCGCGCTGATCGCCGCCAACGCCGCGGCGCTCGGCACGCCGGGGCTCGAGATCGTCGCCGGCGAGGCGCCGGGGGTGCTGGCGAACCTGGCGCCACCCGACGCCGTCTTCATCGGCGGCGGCGCGGCGCGGGACGGCCTGATCGAGGCCTGCTGGCGGGCGCTCTCGCCCGGCGGACGGCTGGTCGCCAACGTGGTGACCCTGGAGGGCGAGCAGGCGCTCGTGACCTGGCGCGAGCAGGTCGGCGGCACGCTGACCCGGATCGCCGTCTCGCGCGCCGAGCCGATCGGTGGCTTGACCGGCTGGCGTCCGCTCATGGCCGTGACCCAGCTCGCAGTGACCAAGCGATGACCGGCATCCTCTACGGCCTCGGCATCGGCCCGGGCGACCCGGAGCTGATCACCGTCAAGGCGCTTCGCTTGTTGAAGGCCGCGCCGGTCGTCGCCTACCCTGCGCCGGAGACGGGAGAGAGCCTGGCCCGGGCAATCGTCGCGCCTCTGCTGCCTGGCGGGCAGAGCGAGGTTGCGATCCGCGTGCCGCTCCTGGTCGAGCGCTTTCCGGCCCAGGAGGTCTACGACCGCGCGGCCGTGGAACTGGGCGAGCACCTGGCCGCCGGGCGCGACGTCGCCGTGCTCTGCGAGGGCGACCCCTTCTTCTACGGCTCCTTCATGTACCTCTTCGCCCGCATGGCCGAGCGCTTTCCGGTCGAGGTGGTGCCAGGGGTTTCCTCGCTGACCGCCTGCGCCGCCGTGCTGGGCGCGCCGCTCGCCGCGCGCAACGACGTGCTCAGCGTGGTGCCGGCGCCGCTCGATGAGGTGGAGCTCCGGGCGCGGCTTTCGAGCGGCGATGCCACGGCGATCATCAAGGTCGGCCGCCACTTCGAGAAGGTGCGCCGGGTGCTGGAGGAACTGGGGCTGAGCGAACGGGCGCGCTACATCGAGCGCGCAACCATGGCAAGCCAGCGCATCCTGCCGCTCGGCTCGGTCGATCCCGGAAACGTACCGTACTTCTCCATGGTGCTGCTGCACAAGAGAGGCGAGGCCTGGTCGTGACCAATTCCCCGGCCCTCGTCGCGCTCACCCCCGCCGGGCTCGCGCTTGCACGGCGCATCGCCCAATGGCTGCCGGGTGCCGAGCTGCACGGCCTCGCCGGTCGTGTCGAGGGCGCGGACCTTGGCTTCACGGAGACCACGGCGCATCTTCAGGCCCTGTTCCAGGCCGGCCGGCCGATCGTCGGGATTTGCGCCGCCGGGATCCTGTTCCGCGCGCTGGCGCCGCTGATCCGAGACAAGACCGGCGAGCCGCCGGTGCTGGCGGTCGCCGAGGACGGCTGTGCAATCGTGCCTCTGCTGGGCGGCCACCGGGGCGCCAACAGGCTGGCGCAGCGCCTGGGCGACCTGTTCGGCGTGGCCCCGGCCCTCACCACGGCCGGCGATCTGCGCTTCGGCCTCGCGCTCGACGACCCGCCGTCCGGTTGGCGCCTGGCCAACCCCGGAGACCACAAGGCCTTTGCGGCGGCCCTGCTCTCGGGCGCTGGCGTGGGCCTGGACGGCGAGGCGGACTGGCTCGAGGACAGCGACCTGCCCTTTGCCGAGGAGGCGGAGCTGGTCATTCGGGTCACCGAAAGGGTCGAGTCGGGCTCGGGTCAGGTGCTCGTCTACCACCCGGCCGTACTGGCGCTGGGGCTGGGCTGCGAGCGCGGGGCGGCGCCGGAAAAGGTGCTTGCGTTGGCGCGCGAAACCCTCGCCGAAGCAGGTCTGGCGGAGGGCGCGCTGGCCGGCGTCTTCTCAATCGACCTGAAAGCCGACGAGCCAGCGCTCCATGCAGTCGCCGAGGCGCTCGGCGTACCGGCCCGTTTCTTCGATGCGGCAAGGCTGGAGGCCGAGGCCCCGCGTCTGGCCAATCCCTCGGACCTCGTATTCCGCGAGGTCGGTTGCCACGGGGTGGCCGAGGGCGCGGCCCTGGCCGCCGCGGGCCCCGAGGGCGAGCTGATCGTGCCCAAGTGCAAGTCGGCGCGCGCCACTTGCGCGCTTGCCAAGGCATCCCGACCGATCCTCGACGCCGGCCGGCCACGCGGCGCGCTGGCCGTGGTCGGG
>CAMYMY010000073.1 GCA_947259625.1 uncultured Kiloniellales bacterium
CGTCCCGAGGAACAGGCCGAGCCGGCGCTGACCGCCACGCCGGCCAGGTCGAGCGCCATGACCTGGGTCTCGCCGGCCAGGCCGGGCACGGGAAAGCAGCTGGTATTGGCGAGGCGAGGCGCCCCGGCGCCGAAAACCCGGGCCTCCGGCGCCAAGTTGCGCAGGCCCTGCTCCAGCCGATCGCGCTGGACGGACAACTGGGCCGCGCCTTCCAGGTCGTCCGCGGCGGCCTCGGCCGCGGCTCCGAAGCCGGCGATTCCGGCCAGGTTCTCGGTGCCGCCGCGGCGCGCCCGTTCCTGTCCGCCGCCCCGGATCAGCGGCTCGAGGGCCACGCCGTCCGCGACCACGAGGGCGCCCGCGCCCTGCGGCCCGCCCAACTTGTGCGCCGAGAGGCTCAGCAGGTCGACGCCCAGGGCCGCCATGTCGAGCGGGATCTTGCCGGCGGCCTGCACCGCGTCCGAGTGCACCAGGGCGCCCTGCCCGCGGGCCAGCGCCACGACTTCGGCAAGGGGCTGAATGACCCCGGTCTCGTTGTTCGCCAGCATGATCGAGACCAAGGCGGGCCGCCGGTCCGCCGCCAAGAGCCGGGACAGCGCGCCGAGGTCGACCCGGCCATCGGACTCGAGCGCTATGCGCTCGGCCCGGGGCGCCGTCTGCAGCACGGAATCGTGCTCGCCGGCCGAAACGAGGAGCCGCGGCCGGTCGACGCCGGCGAGAGCCAGATTGTTGGCTTCGGTCCCGCCGCTGGTGAAGACGACCTGCTCCGGCCGGGCACCGGCCAGCGCGGCCACCTGCTCGCGCGCGCTCTCGACCCGGCCCCGTGCGAGCCGGCCGAAGCGGTGCACCGAAGAGGCGTTGCCGACCTGGGCAAGCGCCTCGGCAACCGCGGCCGCCGCTTCCGGGCGGACCGGCGCGGTCGCGTTGTAATCCATATAGACGGGGTGCGCCATGACGGGGCGGCGGAGCGTTTCTCGTCACTGCGCCGCGAGTATGGGACCTTTGTCCTCTCGCGACACGAGCCCGCTGGTGCCGAGCACGCGCCGCGCCACGATATCGGCCAGGGTCACCGAGCTCAGGTACAGATAGATCTGGTTGCCGAGTTCCTCCCACAGGTCGTGGGTCAGACAGCGGCTCTTGTTGATGCGGCAACCGAACGGCTGGCCCGGCGTGCAGCGCGTCGCGCGGATCGGCTCGTCGACCGCGAGGATAATATCGGAGATCCGGGTTTCCTCGGGCGTACGGGCCAGCAGATAGCCGCCCCCCGGGCCCCGCACGCTGCCGACCAGGCCGCCGCGCCGCAGTTTGGCGAACAGCTGCTCCAGATAGGACAGCGAGATCTCCTGCCGCTCGGCGATGTCGGCGAGCGATATGGGCCGGCCCTGGCTGGTCGAGGCCAGGTCGACCATGGCCATCACCGCATAGCGGCCTTTGGTGCTCAGCTTCACGTCTCACCTCCCCCGGAGTTCGTCTTTCCCGGTCTCAACATTTGCCCGGCCTGGACACGCGGGCGACCGGCGGCTCTTCTTCGCCGGTGCCCTCTACGCCGATCCGCTCCAGGGCGTCGTCCTTGTCCGCGACTTGCTCGAGCTGCCCGACACGGGCGCGCAGACGCTGGACCTCGTCGAGCAGCCCCTCGATCGCGCGGCTCACCGGATCGGAGGCGTCGCCGGTCGGCGTGCCGTACGCGACGAAGCGCGGCTCCGTTTCGCCACGACGGTCGCGCGGCTGAATCGCCTTGGCGGGGATGCCGACCACGGTCGTGCAGGACGGCACGTCCTTGGTGACGACCGCGTTGGCCCCGACGCGCGCGCAGCGCCCGACGGTGATGGGCCCCAGCACCTGGGCGCCGGAGCCGATGATCACGCCGTCCTCCAGGGTCGGATGCCGCTTCTGGTCGCGCTGGCTATGGCTGTCCTCGCTCGGCGACACGCCGCCCAGCGTGACGCCGTGGTAGAGCGTCACGTCGTCGCCGATCTCGCTGGTCTCGCCGATCACGACGCCCATGCCGTGGTCGATGAAGAACCCCCGGCCGATCCTGGCCCCCGGGTGGATCTCGATCCCGGTGACCCAGCGGTTGAACTGCGATATCACCCGCCCGAGCAGGCGCCAACCGTGCGTCCAGCAGCCGTGGGCGACGCGATGGAGCTGAACGGCCTGGAATCCGGGGTAAATCAGCACCACTTCTAGCCTGGACCTGGCCGCCGGATCGCGTGCGATCGTCACATCGATGTCTTCACGGAGATTCTTCAGCATGATTGGCGCCTGGCGTGCTATTATCCACGTAGCGTTCGCCCCCGGGCGCCGGAGCACCGGGTGGGCGAAGGTATCCTTAGGACCGATCTTTGTGACTCCATATAGATAGATAGTCTGACTAAGGAGGTCAAGAATTCCTGCGCAAGCATGGATGGACACGAGGCAGGCAAGCCGACGTGGAAAACTTGACCAATCACTGGAGCTGAACGGCGAAGAGACAGGATCGCGGACACCATGCCTGAAGTCATATTCAACGGCCCGGAGGGCCGACTAGAGGGCCGTTATCAGCACAACAGGGAACCGAACGCGCCGATCGCCCTCATGCTGCACCCTCATCCGCAGCACGGCGGATCCATGAACAACAAAGTGGTCTACACCCTCTACCAGGCCTTCACGCGGCGCGGATTCTCGACCCTGCGGTTCAATTTCCGCGGAGTTGGACGATCGCAGGGCACCTACGACCGGGGCGAGGGCGAGCTGTCGGACGCCGCCTCGGCGCTCGACTGGCTCCAGTCCTACAACCAGAATGCCGGCGCCTGCTGGATCGCCGGGTTTTCGTTCGGCGCCTGGATCGGCATGCAGCTTCTGATGCGCCGGCCCGAGATCAGCGGCTTCATCTCGCTGTCGCCGCCGGCCAACCTGTACGACTTCAGCTTCCTCGCGCCCTGCCCGTCGTCCGGTCTGGTACTCCAGGGCGAACTGGACGAGTTCGTGCCCGAGCCCTCGGTCGCCAAGCTGGTCGAGAAGCTGACGCACCAGCGCAATCTCGAGATCGACTACCGCGTGATCCCCGGCGCCAATCACTTCTACCAGGACAACATAGAGGACCTGAACCGGCACCTGGACGACTACCTGTCCAAGGTGCTCACCCACGAGCAACAGGCCGCCACGGCCCGCTGACCCCGCTTCGGGCGTTCACCCCGCCCGGTGCAGGACGCCCCGCCGGTCAGCGGCCGAGCCACGCCGGCGGTGCCTGGCAGCGACAGCAGTAGGCCGTCTAGCGGCCAGAGCGCCAGGAAGGCGAGAGGTAAAGGTGTCAGGAACCTTTTTTCTGAGAATTTATTGTTGATATAACATTTTGAAAAAACTTCGTAATTTGCGGAGAAAAGGTTCCTGACACCCTTTTAAAAAGTTTCTGACACCCTTTTCTGTCTTCGCGAAAGGCCGGACATGACCGAAGACGGGATGCGGTTCGCCGACCAGTTCAGCGCCAAGGACCTCCACATCGTGCCCGGGTCGAGCCCCGGCGGGATCCTCTGTCGGCTCGGCATTTCATGGGGCAACATGTGCGTAGCCGAGGACGATCTGTCCTGCGGACCGCTCATGTCACTGGAAAACCCAGACGATTTTCGAAAGCTGCGCTGGCAGCATTGTGGAAAGGAAGAAGACGCAGATGCCAGCGAACGATCGCACCTCCGAACCCCTTTCATTCCTATGGACAGGCTCCACACGGCCCGGGATCGCGTGCGGTCCGCCAAGCGGATCTTCCTCTGGCTCGGCACGACTCTCCAGGAGCAGTTGCTCTTCGCTTGGCTCGTGACGGTCTTCAAGGTCCTCGGAATCGGAACCGGCCCTCTTCAGCTGCTCGACCTGAAGTCTCCCCGGCAGGAATTCGATCGCTCGATCAGAACCCTGGGCTGTGAGAACATTCGGAAAATGGCCCGCTGGCGCCGACCCGCGGAAGGGGAGCTTGCGTCCTATGAGGTCGCCTGGCAGGCCGTGAGCAACCCCTCGCCCGAGGACCTGATCGCCATGAGCGCACCCGATCTGCAGCATCCCGTCGCCCTCAACGAGGCGCTGCACGCCTTCATGGCCCGCTATCCGGCCAATGACACCGGCTTGAATTATTGGGACAGGGTGATTCTTGCGAACTGCCGGCAACACGGCCGGAAAGCAGCCAGAATCATTGGCGAAACACTGGCGCAGGATCTCCAATATCCGGATTGGCCAAGCGACGGCTACCGTTTCGACCGCCTGAAGCGCCTGGGCAGCGACCGGCTGAGCCACCCCTTGCTGACCTTGACTGGCGACCTTTCGGCAATGCGCTTCGTCGAAGCCGCGATCACCGACCTCGGCCAAAAAGCCCTCGTCGGAGAAGCCAACTTCGTCGCCTTGAACGGCATCGACGAGTGGGTCGGGGGCGTGCACCTGAGTGCGCGCGCGGGAAGCCCATGGGTCTTCGACGGCGAGACCCTGGTCCCGGGCGGCGCGCCATAGCCGTTTGTGATGCCACGGCGTTTGTGATAAACGGGCGCGCCCGTCCGCAACCGAGCCTCACGAAGACCCGATGACCAGCCTCAAGTCCGATTTTCTGCGCAGGCTCCAGGACCGGGGCTTCATCCACCAGTGCACCGACCTGGAGGCGCTCGACGCCAAGGCCGCGAAGGGGCCGGTCACCGCCTACATCGGCTTCGACGCGACCGCCGACTCCCTGCACGTCGGCTCCCTGGTCTCGATCATGCTGCTGCGCTGGCTGCAGAAGACCGGCCACAAGCCGATCGTGCTGATGGGCGGCGGCACCACCAAGGTCGGCGACCCCTCGGGCAAGGACGAGAGCCGCCAACTCTTGAGCGACGAGGAGATCGCCGGCAACATCGCCTCGATCCGGCAGGTCTTCGAGCGCTTCCTCACCTTCGGCGACGGGCCGGCCGACGCGGTCCTGGTGAACAACGCCGACTGGCTCGATTCGCTCGCCTACATCCCGTTTCTGCGCGAGGTCGGCCGGCACTTCACGATCAACCGCATGCTGGCCTTCGATTCGGTCAAGCTGCGCCTGGAGCGCGAGCAGCCGCTGACCTTCCTGGAGTTCAACTACATGATCCTCCAGGCCTACGACTTCCTCGAGCTGGCCCGGCGCCGGGACTGCGCGTTGCAGATGGGCGGCTCGGACCAGTGGGGCAACATCGTCAACGGGGTCGAGCTGGGGCGCCGCATCGCCGGCAAGGAGCTCTACGGCCTGACCACGCCGCTGATCACCACGGCCGCAGGCGCCAAGATGGGCAAGACCGCGGCGGGCGCCGTGTGGCTGAACGAGGCGCGGCTTTCGGCCTACGACTACTGGCAGTTCTGGCGCAACACCGAGGACGGCGACGTCGGCCGCTTCCTGCGCCTCTTCACCGAGCTGCCGGAAGACGAGATCGGCCGCCTCGAGGCCCTCGAAGGGGCCGGGATCAACGAGGCCAAGAAGGTCCTGGCCGACGAGGCGACCAAGCTCTGCCGCGGCGCCGAGGCCGCCGAGGCCGCCGCCGAAACCGCCCGCCAGACCTTCGAGGAGGGCAAGCTGGGCGCCGAACTGCCTTCGATCGAGGTGCCACGGGCCGAGCTGGCCGGCGGCGTCGCCCTCTTCGAGCTGATGCGCCGCGCGGGCCTGGCCGAGAGCAACGGCGCGGCAAGGCGCCTCATCAAGGGCGGCGGCGCGCGCCTCAACGACGCGGTGATCGGCGACGAGACCCGCCAAGTCGGCCCGGGCGACTTGAACTCAGAAGGCGTCGTCAAGCTCTCCGCCGGCAAAAAGCGCCACGCGCTGGTGCGGGCGGTTTAGGTTATGCCCCGATAATTGCGGATTGCGTCCAGACAGCGGTCCATGCCCGCCCCGAGGCCGAACCCGGACCTCGAGCCGAAGCCGACGGCACCAACCCGAAGCGGGTCGCCAAAGCGCCTGCCAGTTCCTCATCGGGTGATTTTGGGACACTCTCGATCCTGGCGGAGGGCCTCACATGGGAAATCCAACTGACCGTCAGCCGCGCCTTGCACCCACACGACGGGGCGTCGCGGCACTTC
Organism: uncultured Kiloniellales bacterium; assembly: GCA_947259625.1. Taxonomy (GTDB): domain Bacteria; phylum Pseudomonadota; class Alphaproteobacteria; order Kiloniellales; family JAKSDN01; genus CAMYKD01. The sequence goes on from CAMYMY010000073.1 coordinate 6,034, forward strand.
CGTGCCGTTTTTTGGGACTCATTTGGCGCCAAATGGCAAGTCATCTAGGTTGCGCCGGTTTAGAAGAATTCGTGGCAGCATAGAAGCTTCGCCATGGGGGCGGGCCGGCGTCGATGAGTGCCGATCGTGCTGGGGAAATGGAACGGGAATTTGCTCATGTTCATTCGTAAAACGATATTCCTGCTTTCGGGCGCCGTTCTGGCGCTCGCGGCGCCACAGGCGGCGAACGCTCAGGACCTGTCGGCGGATGTCGACCTGTCCGTCGTCGACGAGGCGGATGCGCCGGCCGCCGACGAGTGGCGCTACATGGTGGGGGTCGGGGTAGCCATGGTGCCGGACTACGAAGGCTCGGAGGACTACGAAGCGGCGCCCCTTCCGCTCGCCAGGATCCAAAGGGGCGACCTCTACGCCAAGCTCACCGCTTTGAAGCTGTCGTCCAACCTGGTGCCGCATCCCAACTGGCGTCTCGGACCGGTCCTCAACGTGCGCGGCGAGCGCGACGATGTAGACAATAACCAGGTCGACGCCATGAAGGACATCGACACGGCGGTCGAGCTCGGCGTCGTCGGCGGTTACGACTTCAAGCTGGACAGGGCGGTACTCAGCCTCGAGGTCGAGTGGCTGGCCGACGTCTCGGACGAGCATGACGGTTGGCTGCTGACCCCGCGTGTCAGATACAACCGACGCCTGTCCGACACGATCGGTGTGCTGGCGATGACGTCCTTGACCGTGGCGTCCGACGACTACATGGAGACCTATTTCGGCGTCGACGCCTCCGATTCGGCGAACAGCGGGCTGAGCACCTTCGATGCCGACAGCGGCATCAAGGACTGGTCGCTGGCCCTGGGGGCGACCTACGATGTGAACGACAGCTGGAGCTTCGGTATCTTCGGCCTCTACAAGCTGCTGCTCGACGACGCGTCGGACAGCCCGGTCGTCGACGACGCCGGAGCCGAGAGCCAGTTCATCGGCGGCATCTTCACGACCTATACCTTCTGATCGCCGCCCTTGGGCGAGGCCAGTCAGAGGTGGACCTCTATCGTTGGACAGGCTGACGGCGGCCGTTGGGCCGGGCAGCTGTCCGTCGGAGCGAACCGCCCTTCATGAGCACACGAATTGGCCGCCGGGGGCCGCCTCCGCCCCTCACCGTTCGCGGCCTTCCGGGTAGACCGTGGCCTCGTCGCCGTCGATCCCGCCGAAGAGGCCGCGCAGGAAGCCGGGGGCGAGCGCCGAGAGCGGGTTGACCGAAACCTCCGGATCGTCCAACGCGCCCTTCATCTCGTAGGTGAAGGCAAAGAGGCCCTCGCCCTCGCCGCCGGTCAGAATCCGGCCCAGGATCGGGATCGCCCCCAGGATCCGGTTAAACGTGTAGGCAGGGACTATCGTCCCCTCGAGGCCCAGCTCGGCCGTGCCGAAATCGATGTCGCCCTTGGCGGTGATCCCGAGCGCGGAACCGTAGGCGTGCAGCAGCTCGGTGCGTGCGACGCCGTCGGTCAAGGTGAAATCGCTCGACAGGCGGTCGAAGTAGATGCCATTGCCGCCCAGGGTATCCATCAGGCCGGTCAGCGAGGCGACGCTCAGCATACGAGCCAGGATCGGCGCGCCCACCATGACGTAGTCGTCGGCCTCGATCCGCGCCGTCAAGGGGTGGGCGGGAATCGGTCCGTCGCTCTGTCCGCTGATCCGCAGGCGCCCGCCCCTGATCGTGTCGCGCAGGTCGAGCGCGCGCAGGAACGCACCTATATCCCCGGTGGCGACCTCCAGCGTATAGCCGCCCTGCGCCGCGGGCCGGTAGTTCATATGGAACGACCGTTCACGCTCCGACGCTCCTTCCGCCGCCGGCGCCGTCGCAGGGCCCGGTGGCGGGTCGGTGTCTTCGACATCGACCCCGTTGCTGGGCAGGCGCGCCTGCTTGGCTCTGTCAGCCGTTTCCGCCGCCTCGATGGTTTCGGTCCACAGCGCGCGCGGGAGCTTGGCGTCGACGGACATGAGCCGCCATCCCTCCGCGCCCCGGTCGAGCGCGACGGCCACCTCCTCGAGCTGGCGCCCCTCGCCGAAGGTGATGGCCTCCAAGCGAGGCGCGGAGAACGTGAACACCGGCCAGGAGTCCCCGTCTCCGCCGTCCCCTTCCGGCTTGCCGCCCTTGCCCATGAAAGGCGCGGCATCGAACACGCCTCCGCCCACGCTGACGTCGACCTGTGGCCTGCCCAGGACCAGAGTGACGTCCGTCAGGCGCGACTTGCCCCAGGCGAAGGTCTCCAGCTCGAGCCGGGTGACGCCGTTGTCCTGGAAGCGGCCCTTGCCCCGGGCCGACAGGCTTCCCCCCTTGACCTCGATCTCCTCCAGATCGGAGACCTTGTCGTCGGTGAGCTTCAGGACGACCCGAAGCTCCCCGGGCACCGCCGGCGGCTTCTCCCAATTGAGGAAGGGAATCGACAGGCTGGCCTGGTCCAGGCTCATGACCGCCTCGAGGGTGCCGCTTTGGTCGGGGAAGAGGGCGACCAGCAGCGAAGCCGAAACCGGCCCGTTCAGATAGGGCGCCATGTCCAGGCCGAGCGCCTCCCGGTCGGGTTGCTCCAGGGCCGGAACCTTCATGACGAAGACGCTCCGTGGGCCATCGCCCTCCGTGAACCGCTCATGCCAGTCGAGCTCGATCGGCACGCCGGCCAGCTCCACCGGTCCCGCCACGGTCATGCCTTTGTTGTCGAGGCTGAGCGTCAATTCGCCGTCGGTCACCGAACGCTGCAGCACGGCGTCGCGCACGCTCACCTGTTCCAGATCGGCCTCGGCGGTGATCTCCATCCGGTCATAGGCGAGATCGTGCACCAACGGCATGCGAAAGTCCGCGCGCACGGAGGCCTGCCCCGCGGTATGGGCCGGGTCGATGCCGAGCGGGGAAACCAGGCGCAGGCTCTCGTGGTCGAGCAGCTCGAGCATGTTTCTGAGCGGGCCGTCCACCAGGATGTCGATATCGATCAGCTGGTCGTATTTGTCGAAATCGGAAATCTCGACATCGGCCTCCGCAACCTTCAGGTCGCCGAGGACACCGCTCTCGAGTTCGAAGGTCATGCGCGTCTGGTCGAAGACGGCCGAGCCCGAGACCCCCACGACCGGCGGCATGGGACGATTGTAGTGGACTTCCAGATCGCGGTACCGGTAGCCGCCCGAAAGGGTCTCGATCTCGGCGTCCGCGAAGTCGCCGCCCGGGATCCTGAGCGCTGTCTTGAGCCAGCCCTTCTCCATCGTGCCCTTCGGTATGTTCTCGATGACCCAGTCCCGGGCGTCGGGAGCGAGCCCGGGCGGCCAGTACCGCGTCAGGTCCCTTGCCGGCGCGCCCGTCGTCCGGGACTCGGCGTCGATCCGTAGATCGCCGTCCTGAACCGTCGCAACGCCGTTCAGCATGAATGCCGGCCCTGACCCTTCCGTGGCACTCGCATCCGGGCCCAGTTGCAGCGAGGCGTTTTCGATCTCGAGCCGCTGGGCGACCCCGTCCATCCGGCCGTGCAGTTCGAAGCCTTGCACCGGCAGCGGTTCGGGGAGCCACTGGGGCAGAGAAAGCGAGCCTGGACCGCCGTTCAGGCCGAACGCCAGGGACCGGACCCGTCCGGCGGCGCCGAGCACGGCCGTGAGCGAGCCGTCGAGCGCGACCTGGAAGCCCGACACCGGTGCAAGGCTCGGCACGAGCGAGGCCAGGGCCTCAAAACGCAGCCCGGAAAAACGCGTCAGGAAGACGGTTGTGCCGGCGGCATTGTCCTGGCGAAAAGCTGCCTCGACATCGGCGGTCTGCTCGCCCAGGGCCAGGGTCAAGTCCATCTCTCCGGCCAGGCCGTCGCCGTCACGCCGGATCTCGATTTCGGCCGAGGGCGCGCGCCAGACCGCACCCAGTTTTCGGTCGATCACGGTGAGCGAGCCATCCACGACGCGCGCTGTCTTGAGGAACGACATGGGCCGCTCCGGGCTCGGGTCGGACAGGAGCTCTCTCAGAATCTCCGGCACCAGGACCGAGAGATCGGCCTGGGCCGGTTGCTCCGTGGACTCCGTCTCGGACTCCGCCTCGGCCGGGTCCAGACCGAAATCGAAGCTACCGTCCGACCACCGCACCAGGGTGACGCGCGCGCCGGCGACCTCGATCTCGGTGGGCGCGATGACGCCCTGCACCAAAGCGCGCAGGCTCAGGTTGACGGAAACGTCGGGCAGGTTCGCGATGGTGAAGCCGCTGGCGTCGCTCAGCCGCACCGCGCGGGCCCTGAGGTCCACGGTGCGTGCCCAATCGGCCCAGGTCAGAACGGTCTCGCCGATCTCGACCCTCGGTGCCTTGTCGCCGCCGGCCAGGGCCGTCTCCAGGTAGGGCGTCAGGAAATCGACGCGGAGCGGCCCCTCGGACAGGCGCCAGACGGTGACGCCGACGAGCAGGGCCGCGGCGGCCAGGACGCCCAGGACGACCTCGATCAGGATTCGCGAGGAGCGTCGCAACATCGCGCTATCCCGCCGATCGCAACGGGATTCGTGCGCCCGGCCCGGGGCCGGCGCTCTTGACCGGGACGAGCGCCTCTCGCACTTTGCGGGAGTCGGGGACGACGCGGTTCAATTCGTTCAATACCAAGGACTTTCGGTATGACACAAGATCTCTTCTTCCTTTCTGTAACCGACCCCTTGCCGAAGGTAAACGATCCGGCACGCGCCGCGCTTGGCCTGCAACACTGGGAGGAGCGGACCGCTCGCCTGGACGACTCCGCCCTGGCGGCCTTCGCGTGCGAACTGGCCAAGGATCCCGCCGGCCGGCGCCTGCTCGAGGCGCTGTTCGCCAACAGCCCGTTTCTCACTCACTGCGTGCTTACGGATATAGGGTTCCTGGCCCGTTTGTTGAAGCAGGGACCCGAGGCCGCCTTGAACGAGGTTCTGGCGGGTCTGAAGGGCGAACCGGGCCGCGAACCCGACAAAGCGCGGCTGATGACCGCACTGCGCGTCGCGCGGCGGCGGGTCGCGCTGACCGTCGCCCTGGCCGACATCACGGCAAGCTGGCCGCTCGAGCGGATCACCGAAGCGCTCACCGCCTTTGCCGACACCGCCCTCTCGGCGACGGTCTGCCACCTCCTGCTGGGCGCCGCCAAGCGCGGCGACATCGTGCTCGCCGACGGCACGGATCCGGAACGCGGCTGCGGCTATGCCGTGCTTGGGATGGGCAAGTACGGCGCGCGCGAGCTGAACTAGTCCTCGGACATCGCCCTCATCGTGATCTTCGACCCGGAGACGGCCG
>CAMYMY010000074.1 GCA_947259625.1 uncultured Kiloniellales bacterium
GAGATCCTGATCTCCAAGTTCGCCGTGCCCTTCTACTTCGGCGGCACCAGCCTGCTGATTGTCGTCTCGGTGACCATGGACACGGTCGGACAGATCCACTCCCACCTCCTGGCGCACCAGTACGAGGGGCTGATCAAGAAGGCCAAACTCAAGGGCCGGCGGTGATGAACATCATACTGCTGGGACCACCGGGCGCGGGAAAGGGGACTCAGGCCAAACGGCTCGAGACGCGTTTCGGGCTGGTCCAGCTGTCGACCGGAGACATGCTGCGCGAGGCCGTGGCCTCGGGCAGCAAGTTGGGCCGCAAGGCCAAGGAAGTCATGGATGCCGGGCAGCTCATGCCGGACGATCTGATGATCCTGATGATCGGCGACCGGATCGATCAACCCGATTGCCGCAAGGGCTTCATCCTGGACGGCTTTCCGCGCACCACGCCGCAGGCCGTGGCGCTCGACCAGATGCTCAGCGAAAAAGGCCTGCAGCTCGACCATGTGGTCGAGATGAAGGCCGACGAGGATGACCTGGTCGAGCGGATCTCCGGCCGGTTCACCTGCGCCAAGTGCGGGATGGGTTATCACGAACGTTTCAAACAGCCAAAGCAGGCCGGGGTCTGCGACGTCTGCCGCGGGACCGAATTCACGCGGCGCGACGACGACAAAGAGGCGACGGTGCGTCGGCGCCTGGAAGCTTACCATGCGCAGACCGAACCTATCCTTCCGTACTACGAAGAAAAGGGTATTCTGGCCTCGGTCAACGGTATGGCGGAAATCGATGAGGTGGCTAGACAGATAGAAGGGGCCCTGGCCGGGCATGGCGCTTGACACCTGGACGACGGATCCTATAATCCGCGCGCCCCGGCGTTGGCGCGTCCGGGCCGATAGGCCTGTCCAGAAAAGTTAACCAGTAGACGTTCAAGGAGACCGCGGCGTGGCACGTATTGCGGGCGTCAACATTCCGACGCAAAAACGAGTTGAGATCTCGCTAACCTACATCCACGGCATCGGCCGGACCAAGGCGAGCGAAATCTGCAGCAAGGTCGGCATCCCCGCCGAACGGCGGGTCAACGAACTGACCGACGACGAGGTGGTGCGAATTCGCGAGTGCATCGACCGCGACTACAGTGTCGAGGGCGATCTGCGCCGCGAGGTGGCCATGAACGTCAAACGCTTGATGGACCTGGGTTGCTATCGCGGATTGCGGCATCGCAAGGGGTTGCCGGTGAACGGTCAGCGCACCCATACCAACGCCCGCACCCGCAAGGGGCCGGCACGACCGATCGCCGGCAAGAAGAAATAAGCCGGACAGCAGGAGCAAGGGCCAAAGCATGGCGAAGCCGCAAACGCGTTTGCGCCGCCGGGAGCGGAAAAACATCACTTCCGGCATCGCGCATGTCAGCGCGACCTTCAACAACACGAAGATCACCATCACCGACGTTCAGGGCAACACCATTTCGTGGTCCTCGTCCGGCAGTCAGGGATTCAAGGGATCTCGCAAATCGACTCCCTATGCCGCGCAGATGGCGGCCGAGGATGCCGGGCGCAAGGCCATGGAGCATGGCGTCAAGACGCTCGAAGTGAACGTCAAGGGACCGGGCTCGGGGCGCGAATCGGCGTTACGCGCGCTCCAGTCCATCGGGTTCACCATCACCGCGATCCGGGATGTGACGCCGATTCCGCACAATGGATGCCGGCCGCCCAAACGGCGCAGGGTCTAGCGGTCTGTTGGTCCCGGCCCGCCGGTTTCTACGGGGGGGGGGCGCGGGACGGGAAGGCGCGGCCGGCGTGACCGGCCTCTTGGCATTCGAGGATATCACTCGGAAGGACAATCACGTGCAATTCAGTCATGAGGGTGCAGTCGTACTGCAGAAGAACTGGACCGACTTGATAAAGCCCAACAAGCTCGACGTTCAGCCCGGCAACGATGCCCAGCGGGGCGCCAAGGTCGTGGCCGAGCCACTTGAGCGGGGCTTCGGTTTGACGCTCGGCAACGCGTTGCGGCGCGTCCTGCTGTCGTCGCTCCAAGGCGCCGCCGTGACCAACATACAGGTGGACGGCGTGTTGCACGAGTTCTCGTCGATCTCCGGCGTGCGCGAGGACGTCACCGACATCGTGTTGAACGTGAAGGCGGTTGCGCTTCGCATGCATGGCGAAGGACCCAAGCGCATGCGCTTGCGCGCCGACGGGCCGGGCGAGGTGACCGCCGGCCAGATCGAGACCGGCCATGATATCGAGGTCATGAATCCCGGCCTGATGATCTGCACCCTCGACGACGGCGCGCACCTCGACATGGAGCTGACGGTCGAAACGGGCAAGGGCTACGTCCCGGGCTCGCAGAACCGGCCGGACGACGCGCCGATCGGTCTGATCCCGGTAGATGCCGTGTTCTCGCCGGTCCGCAAGGTGGCTTACAAGGTTGAGAACACCCGCGTCGGCCAGGTTACCGACTATGACAAGCTGACCATGGAAATCGAGACCAACGGAGCGGTCACGCCCGAGGACTCGGTGGCGCTCGCGGCGCGCATCCTGCAGGACCAGTTGCAGCTCTTCATCAACTTCGAGGAGCCGCAGGCCCGGGTCGCCGAGGAGCTGGCCGCCGAATCGCCGTTCAACAAGAACCTGCTGCGCAAGGTCGACGAGCTGGAGCTTTCGGTCCGTTCGGCCAACTGCCTGAAGAACGACAACATCGTCTACATCGGCGACCTGGTCCAGAAGTCCGAGGGGGAGATGCTCAGGACCCCGAACTTCGGCCGCAAGTCGCTGAACGAGATCAAGGAAGTTCTGGCCCAGATGGGGCTCCACCTCGGTATGGAGATTCCCAACTGGCCGCCGGAGAACATCGAGGAGCTCGCCAAGAAGCTGGAAGAGCCCTTCTAGCGGCAGGCGGGCTGCCCGCGAAGGAGTACCGGGGCCGCGGTGGCCCCACTCCGCCGTACACGGCGGCCGTTCCGGCCCGCCGCGGCGCGCGGACCCGGCAATCGGTCTCTTCCGAGAGGCCCGGTGAAGAGAGGAGTTCGACATGCGCCATGGTTTGAGCGGCCGCAAGTTCAACCGGACCAGCTCCCATCGCAAGGCGATGTTCGCCAATATGGCGGTGGCCCTGATCAAGCACGAGCAGATCAAGACGACTCTGCCCAAGGCCAAGGACCTGCGCGGCGTCGTCGAGCGCCTCATCACACTGGGCAAGCGCGGCGACCTGCACGCCCGCCGACAGGCGCTTTCGGTGCTGCGCGACCGCGAGATCGCGAGCAAGCTGTTCGGCGAGCTGGCGGAGCGCTACAAAGATCGCGCCGGCGGCTACACCCGGGTGCTCAAGGCCGGGTTCCGCTACGGCGACATGGCGCCCATGGGACTGATTGAGCTGGTCGACCGCAATCCCGAGGCCAAGGGCCGGGATTCCGGACCGACCCAGAGCGCCGAGGACGCGGACGAGGAGTCCTGAACGCCCCTCTGGCAATCTCGCCGTTCAAGTGAACCTCTAACGATATGACGAGGCGGGACCGGTCGGTCCCGCCTCGTTGCACGATCAGGCCTGCCACCAGCGCTCGACGTAGCGGCCGCCGTCGAGCTCCCAGTTCGCCGCCACGTCGGGGCCGTGCTTGATCTTGTCGGCCATGGCATAGACGTAGTTGGCGAAAGCCCAGGCCACGACGCCGCCTTCGTCGCGGATGATCCGCTGCATTTCGCGATAGATTTCGCCGCGCTTTGCCGAGTCGAGTTCGCTCCGGCCCGTGGTCAGCAGCTTGTTGAAGCGCTCGTGACTCCAGAAGGTGTCGTTCCAGTTGGCCCCTTCCGCGTAGGCCTGCGAGAACATCCAGTCGCAGGTCGGCCGGCCGCCCCAGTAGCACATGGACCAGGGCTTCTTCATCCAGACGTTGGACCAATAGCCGTCGTTGGGCTCGCGGACGATGTTGATATCGATACCCGCCGGGGCCATCTGCTCCTTCATCAGGACCGCCGCGTCGACGGCGCCGGCGAAGGCGGCGTCGGCCGCCGAAAGATCGACCGACAACTTGTCGAATCCGGCCTTTTTCAAGTGGAACCTGGCCTTGTCCGGATCATAGGTGCGCTGTTCCAGCTCGGCGTGGAAGGGCACGGAGGGCGCGATGGGATGGTCGTTGGCCAGCGTGCCGTGGCCCTTGAGTATCGTCTTCAACAGGTTCTCGCGGTCGACCCCATACTTCAGCGCGAGCCGGACGTCGTTGTTGTCGAAGGGCGCCTGGGTCGTGATCATCGGCGCCGTGTAGTGCAGGAAGCCGGTGGCCTCCTCGACCCGCACGCCCGGCCGGCGGGCGAGCAAATGCACCGTCTTGAGGTCGCAGCGGCTGATCACGTCGACCTCGCCAGTCGCCACGGCGTTCTGCCGCGCGGTGACGTCGGCGATGACGAGCAACTCCACCTCGTCGAAGTGGGCCCGGCCTTCCTTCCAATAGTTCGGGTTACGCTTCAGCTTCGTGCGCACGCCCGCCTCGAAGGAGTCGAGGACGTAGCCGCCGGTGCCGATATAGTTCTGCCAGTCGGCCTTGCCGTCGACCTCCGGCATGATCAACAGGTGATAGTCGGCCATGAGGTAGGGGAAGTCCGCGTTGCCGGCCGTCAGCTTGAAGACCACGGTGTCCGGGCCGTCGGCCGTCAGGTCGGCAATCGGTTCGACGTTGGACTTGGCGGCCGACTTGGACTCCTTGCCGCGGTGATGGTTGAGCGAGGCGATGACGTCCTCGGCCGTCATCGTCTTGCCGTTGGAGAACTCGATGCCCTTGCGCAGCTTGAACCTCCAGGTCGCGGCATCCGCCGAGGCTTCCCAGCTCTCCGCCGCGTCGCCGGCCAGTTCGCCCGAGGGGCTGATCTCGGTCAGCGAGTTGTGCGTCGCAAAGCCGGCCGAGATCATGTAGATGTCGGTGTAGGTCTGCGGGTCGAGGGAGTCCGTCGTGCCACCTTCGGCCAGGCCCGCCCGCAAGCGGCCGCCCTTCTGGGGGGCGGCCCGGGCCGCGCCGCTCATCAGCGCCGGCACAGAGACCCCGGCCAACCCCAAGGCTGCGGCGCCGGTCAGGAAATCGCGTCGTTCGATCGCTTGCTTGATCCACTCGTTGCTCATTTGAAGCTTCCTTTTTCTGACTATCATCGGTTTCGTTCTTCAGTCCTGTCACAGGTTGTCGCGCGGTACCGCTTCGTCCCACTTCCGCTCCAGGATCGGGGTATCGCCTTCGTAGGCCGTCACCCGCCGCGACAGATGGAAGTGCCCGCGGGTCGAGGTCATCTCGTTCTCGCTTTCGATCCGGACCCGCCAGTCGCCGCGCGTGAAAGCGTAGTCCCAGCGGGTACGGCATCGCGCCGTGAGGGGATCGTCGGGTCGGATCGCATAGCTCTGGCGCACGGAGCTGTGGACCGCGAGGCCGTGAAACGGGTCCTGCCGCTCGCCGAAGTCGTCGAAATAGGTGACGAGCCGGGTGCCGTCGTCCCGCACCTCGCGCGTCGTGCTGCTTTCGGGTTGTCGCAGTATCGTTGCCGCGGGCGCCTCGACGGCCGGCGGTGGCAGCGGTTCGTCGCAGGCGTCCTCGGCCGTCGCGGCGCGCACCGGCAGGATCAGCCGGCAATCCTCCAGGTGCAGGGTCACACGCGCGTTTTCCGGGCTCGGCCAGACCACGGGCCAATAGGCGGTCGAGACCGCCAGCCGGACACGGTGGCCGGCCGCGAAACGGTGCCCGCAGTGCTTCAGGGGAACGCGGACACGGTATCGGCGGCCCGGGTCCAGGGGCGCCGGCGCCGCATGCCCGTCCCGATGGGTCAGGTTGAACGGCAGGTATGAGACGCGCATCGACCCGCCCTCCGGCGCCACGTCGCAGAGCCGCAGCGCCAGCAGGGCCTGCGGCCGGTCGCAGGCGAGGTCCAGCTCCACCTCCGGCGCCCCAAGGACGTCGAGCGCCTGGCCCAGCGGCTCGCCGTCGAAGCAGACGGAGCGCACGTCGTCCCGCTGCTGATCGTCGGCCAGGTCGTTGTCGACCCGCATGCCGGGACAGAAATGGCCGGCCGCATCGCCGAGATGCTGCGGCGAGGCCACGGCGACGGCGCCGCTGCCGGGTGACTCTTGGAGCTTCCCCTCGGCCAGATGAAGGACGCGCGGCGCGACATTTGGCGACGGCCAGGCCGGCTCGGCGACCCAGCGCCCGGGCTGGGCGTCATAGGCCGGGCGCGGCGGGTCAAAGTCCTGCAGGTAGGTACGGTAGGCGGGCAACGCCTCGGCGCCGTTCGCCTCGCCCTTCAGCCAGCGGTCGAACCAGCGCAGGACCTCACCGTGGTAGTCGGCGGCCGGCGCGATCCTGGCCATGTTCGGGTACTTGTGCTCCCACGGGCCGACCAGCGCCCGCACCGGCGCCGACAGGCCCTGGAGCAGGCGCGGCGGCGTGTCGGAATAGGCGTCCGCCCAGCCGCCGACGGCGAGCACGGGGCAGTCGATCGCGTCCCAGTCCTCACAGACCGAGCCGTGCTTCCAGTAGTCGTCCCGGCGCTGGTGTTTCAGCCACTCGACGGCCAGGAACGGCAGGACTTCGATCCGTTCCAGCCACACCTCGCGCCAGTCGTCGCGCAGCAGCGGATCCGGGGGGCGCGTCATATAGGCGGTCATCTGAGCACCCCAATTGAAATTGTCGGTGAGCAGCGAGCCGCCCATGTAATGGATGTCGTCGGCATAGCGGTCGACCGTCGAGCAGACGCTGACAACGGCCTTCAGCGCCGCCGGGCGCCGCATGGCGATCTGCAGTCCGTTGAAGCCGCCCCAGGAGATGCCGATCATGCCGACGGCGCCCGAACACCAGGGCTGGGCCGCGATCCAGGCGATCACTTGGGCGCCGCTGGCCAGCTCGTCCTCGCTGTACTCGTCGGTCAGCCGGCCGTCGGAATCGCCCGAACCCGGCATGTCGACCCGCAGGCCGGCATAGCCGGCCCGGGCGAAAGCGGGATAGTTGATCTCGTCGCGGACCACGGTGCCGTCGCGCTTGCGATAGGGCAGGTATTCGAAGATCGCCGGTGCGGGCCGCTCCTCCGCGTCCGCCGGCAGCCAGAGGCGGGCCGCCAGCCGCCGCCCATCGGACAGCGTGATCCAGAAGTGCTCGATGTGCCGCACGTCCCGCGCGGCTGGCGGCGCTTCCATTTGCCTCCCCCCATGGTCGTCGACGGGCGCGCGGTTTGGCGGTCCGTCGAGGCCTGATGCGATCCTATGCCCGATGGTATCCAACCGCTAAGGGAAATCCGGGGCTATCGGAGACCGCCGCCGCGCCGCGCGGATTGCCCCTGGTAAGCCCCGGAGCCCATCCCCAGATTGACGAGGGTTCGAGGCAATCGGGGATGGGTCCATGTTGCGCCGCATTCTGGCCGCCGGCCTGCTGTTTTCAGCGCTACTCGTGCTGCCCGCGCCGCTTTCGGCCCAGGCCAAGGCGGTGCCCGGTTCGCGCACGGAGCTCGAGCTGTCCTTTGCGCCGGTCGTCCGCCAGGTGGCCCCAGCCGTCGTGAACATCTACGCCAAGCGGGTGGTGGCGCAGCGGTCGGTCTCGCCGCTGTTCGACGACCCCTTCTTCAAGCGCTTCTTCGGCGAGGATTTCGGCCTGTTCGGCCGACCCCGCGAGAAGGTCCAGAACTCCCTCGGCTCGGGGGTCATCGTGGACGGCGAGGGCCTCGTGGTGACCAACCATCACGTCATCGCGGGCGCCACCGAGATCACCGTGGTGCTGTCGGACCGGCGCGAGTTTCCGGCCGAGATCGTGGTCGACGACGAGCGCACGGACCTCACGGTTCTTCGCGTCGACACGGAGGGCGAGGCGCTACCGAGCGTGCCCTTCAAGGATTCCGATCAGGTGGAGGTCGGCGATCTCGTCCTCGCCATCGGCAACCCCTTCGGGGTCGGTCAGACGGTGACCAGCGGCATCGTCTCGGCGCTCGCGCGTACCCAGGTCGGTATCAACGACTTCAACTTCTTCATCCAGACCGACGCCGCGATCAATCCAGGCAACTCCGGCGGGGCGCTGGTCACGCTCGACGGCAAGCTGCTCGGCATCAATACGGCGATCTACTCGCGCAGCGGCGGCTCGATCGGCATCGGCTTCGCGGTGCCGTCCAACATGGTGCGCACCGTGGTCGCCAGCGCGCAGAACGGCGGGCGGGTCGTACGTCCCTGGATCGGACTGACCGGCCAGACGGTCGACGCCGACCTGGCCGAGGGGCTCGGCCTGGACCGCCCGGGCGGGGTCGTCGTCACGCAGGTCTACGAGGGCGGACCCGCCGACGAGGCGGGGATCCGCAAGGGCGACGTGATCCTGGCGGTCGGGGATCAGCCGGTGAACGACCTGGAGTCCTTCCGCTTCCGGGTCGCCACCGCGCGGCTCGGCGACCGCGCCAGGGTCGAAGTCCGGCGCAAGGGCAAGAGCCGGCAGATCACGCTGCCGCTGGTCCAGGCGCCGGAGACCCCGCCGCGCAACGAGACCCTGCTGGGCGGTCGACAGCCGCTGGCCGGCGCCGTGGTCGTCAATCTCTCGCCGGCCCTGGCCGAGGAGATCGACCGCCCGGGCGCCTGGGAGGGAGTCGTCGTCACCAAGATACGGCGCGGCAGTCCGGCCCACCGCCTGCGCATCCGGGCGGGCGACATCATCGTCGCGGTCAACGGCAAGGAGGTGCGGCGCGTCCGCGACCTCGAGGCGATCCTGCGTCGGCCGGTCGGGCGCTGGGAGATCACCCTGAACCGCAACGGCCGGGTCCGCACCCTCGAGGTCGAGGGCTGAGGCCCCGTCCTCGTGATGGGGTCCTCCCTCGCAGGCGCCCGCTATTCGACCGTCGCTTGGCTCTCCAGACCCAGCCAGTCCCGCTGCCAGCGGGGCAGGGCGAAAGCGGCCTGGTGGACCTCCGGGTCGTAGTGGCGGCCGTGGTAAGCCGCCACCGGCCGGCGCAGGGAGACGCCGTCGCGGCCGTAGAGGAAGAAGCCGAAATCGGCGCCCGGATAGAGCGGGATCTTGGTCCGGTAGACCTCGATATGGGGCAACAGCCGGGTGCGGCGCATGACGCTCACCAGGTTCTCGCCGCCGCCGCTCACCTCCTGCAGGAACTGCCCGCCGTCGCGCGTCAGGAAGATGCTGTCGGAATCGACGATAACGCCGGTCTCCGAGACGATGGCGGCGAGGTCGGCGCAGAAGTCCTCGGTGAAGAGATTTGCCGAGGGGCCGACCGGCTCGGTCAGGTCGAGGACGACGACGTCGTAGGTCCGGCCCTCGGCCCTGGCGGCGCGGACCAGGTCGCCGGCGTTGTCGACGACGAGAGTCACGCGCGGATCGTCGTAGTCGCCCTCGACGCCCAGGTAGCGGTTCGAAAGCTCGATCACCCGGCGGTCGATCTCGACCATGGTGACCTGGCTGACGAAGTCGTGGACCAGGGCCTCGCGCAGGGCGCCGCCGTCGCCGCCGCCGACGATCAGGACGGAGGTGTCTCGGCGCTCCCGGCCCAACAGGGGAACGTGCAGGGCCATCTCGTGATAGATGAACTCGTCGGCCTGGCTCGCCTGGACATAGCCGTCGAGCACCAGGATACGGCCGAAGGCGGAGTGCTCGAAGATCTCGATGACCTGGAAAGGACTCTCTTCGCGGTGCAGAAGCGTGAGCTCCAGCGACTGGGCGATGCCCAGGCCGTCGGAACGCTCGCGCCACCAGGCCGGCGCGGCGGAAGTTCGGTCGGAATTCGTCATGGTCCAGCCGCCTTCGTTTATTGCGGCCAGTCTACCAATGCCGGCCACAGGGGCGCCATAGGCCGTATTGATTCCTTTCGTCTCCTGGTATCCTTTCGGCCGGGATTCCGTTGCCGGTGGAGGGTGTCTTCCACCGGCCCCGAAGTGCTGGCCCGGAGGCACGGCGAGTGACGACACTGTTCGAGAGTCAGGCCCCGAGGCCGCTGGCCGACCGCCTGCGGCCGGCGGTGCTCGGCGAGGTCGTGGGGCAGGACCACCTGCTGGCACCCGAGGCTCCGATCGGGCGCATGGTCGCGGCCGGCCGGCTCGCCTCGATGATCCTCTGGGGGCCGCCCGGAACCGGCAAGACGACCATCGCCCGCCTGCTGGCCGACGTCGGCGAGCTCGCCTTCGAGCCGCTCTCCGCCGTGTTCTCGGGCGTGGCCGACCTGCGCAAGGTCTTCGAGCGGGGCCGGGAACGGCGCGGCATGGGGCGCGGCACGCTGCTGTTCATCGACGAGATCCACCGCTTCAACCGCGCCCAGCAGGACGGCTTCCTGCCCTATGTCGAGGACGGCACGGTCGTCCTGGTCGGTGCGACCACGGAGAACCCCTCGTTCGAGCTGAACGCAGCCCTGCTGTCGCGCTGCCAGGTCTTCGTCCTGAAGCGCCTGTCCGATGCGGCCCTGGAGGAGCTGGTCGCCCGCGCCGAGGCGGAGGCCGGCCGGCGCCTGCCGCTCGACGGCGATGCCCGGGGCGCCCTGATCGCCATGGCCGACGGCGACGGCCGCTACCTGCTCAACCTGAGCGAGGAGCTGCTCGCCCTGCCGGAGGGCGCGCCCCTGGACAACGCCGGCCTGGCCGAGGTCGTCCAGAAGCGCGCGCCGCTCTACGACAAGAGCCAGGACGGCCATTTCAACCTGATCTCGGCGCTGCACAAGTCGCTGCGCGGCTCGGACACCGATGCCGCGCTCTACTGGCTGGCGCGCATGCTGGCCGCCGGCGAGGATCCGAACTACGTCGCCCGCCGTCTGGTCCGCTTCGCGGTCGAGGACGTGGGGCTGGCCGACCCTCAGGCGCTGGTCCAAGCCACGGCCGCCTGGCAGGCCTACGAGCGCCTGGGCTCGCCCGAGGGTGAGCTGGCGCTGGCCCAGGCGGTCATCTACCTGGGCACGGCGCCCAAGTCGAACGCCGCCTACAAGGCCTATGGCGCGGCCCGGCGGGCGGCCGGCGAGACCGGCTCGCTGATGCCGCCCAAGCACATCCTGAACGCGCCCACGGGCCTGATGAAGGAGCTCGGCTACGGCGCCGGCTATGCCTACGACCACGACACGGCCGAAGGCTTCTCGGGGCAGGACTATTTCCCCGAGGGCATGGCCCGGCCGAGGTTCTACCGTCCGGTCGACCGGGGCTTCGAGCGCGAGGTGAAGAAACGCCTCGACTACTGGGCCAAGCTGCGCGCGGGGAAGGGGCCTGATAGCGGCTAGTGTGGTGATTCACCACCAAGACACGAAGGCACCAAGAACATATTGAGATCCTGACGCGAAATGAAATGTATAATATCAGTATGTTAGCAAAGCTCTCCGCTCTCGTAACAGAGGCAAAACACCGGGCATGTGGTCGGAGAAAAAGGTGTCAGACACCTTTCTTCCTCGACATCGGAGGCACCTCTGCCCGGGGTTTTGCCCCGGTTACAGCTCTCCTTGTCATCGCCCGGCTTGACCCGGCGATCCAGGATGGCCTGACTTCGCCGAAGCGACCTCCCTTCGCCCGCCGAAGTGGACTTCGCGAAGGCGGGAGCTCCGGCTTCGCGCAGGCAGGCGTTCGGAGCCGGCAACTCCTGGATGGCCGGATCACGTCCGGCCATGACAGACCGTGAGAAGGGATTGCTTTACAACCGTTCTTTTTCGGTCGGGCTCTGAGACCCTTTGTGTCTTGGTGTCTTCGTGGTTAAGAGCCCACCGCCGGCAACGGGTGCTATCGATCGGTAAAGGAACACCGGACCCCGAGCCCTGCGAATCGTGCGATTCTGCCATGCCGTCTTGTCCCTTGCCTGGCGGCGCAGGGGGGTTGATTGTCTTCATGCAATCGGACGGCGCGTCGGCCCCGGCTGCTGCCCTACCTGAGGAGATCGGTTCGATGCCCGATTATACGGCGCCCGAGCGCGGGCGCGTCGCCCTCTTGACCGTCAATGCCCAGCGCGACTTCACCCTGCCGGGATCGACCCTGAAGGCCTGCGGGGTCGACCGGGCGCTCCCGGCCATGGGGGCGCTGGTCCAGGGGTTCCGGGATCAAGGCGCGCCGGTGTTTCACGCGGTCCGGCTCTACCGGCCGGACGGCTCGAACGTCGACAACTTTCGCCGCAACGCAGTCGAGGAGGGCCTGCGGATCCTGATGCCGGGGACCTTCGGCGCCGAGCTGGTCGACGACATCAAGCCGCATAAGACGGCGCGGCTCGACCCGGACGGACTCATGAACGCCAAGTTCCAGGAGATCGGGCCGAAGGAGTGGGTCTTTTATAAGCCGCGTTGGGGCGCCTTTCACAAGACCGCGCTGGCCGAACGGCTGGAGGACCTCGACATCAACACGCTCGTGGTCTGCGGCTGCAATTTCGCGACCAGCGGCCGGGCCACGGTCTACGAGGCCGGCGCCCGGGATTTCCGCGTCATCCTGGC
>CAMYMY010000075.1 GCA_947259625.1 uncultured Kiloniellales bacterium
GCCTACCCGTGGACAAGGACGTGGCCGCTTACTGGAAGCGGAAATACGAAGCCAAGCCCGGGACGGAGTGACGTCGCAGCCTATCGCCGAAGCGCCTACTCCGCCAATTCCGGCGCCCTCTCGGCGCCCGCCGCCCGCGCCACCGTCGTGAGGCCCAGGTCGTGCAGGATGGCGTAGCAGACCGGCACGACGATCAGCACCAGGACCGTCGAGGCAAGCAGGCCGAAGGCGAGCGAGGTGACCAGCGGGATCAGCACCTGGGCCTGGAGCGAGCGCTCGAAGAGCAGCGGTAGCAAGCCCGCGATGGTGGTGAGCGAGGTGAGGAGCACCGGCCGGAAGCGGTCGCGGCTGGCTTGGCGTGCCGCGTCGACGGCCTCGGCCCCCTCGGCCGCCCTGAGCTTCACGAAGTTGACCAGCAGGATCGAATCGTTGACCACGATGCCGGCGAGCGAGGCGAAGCCCAGGATGCTGGGCATGGAGACCTCGAGGCCCATGACCAGGTGACCCCAGATCACGCCGATCGACGCGAGCGGGATCGCCAGCATCACGATCAGCGGCTCGACATAGCTGCGGAACTGGAAGCTGAGCAGCAGGAAGATGCCGATCAATCCGGCCATCAGGCCGCGCCGCAGGGAGCCGCCGGTCTTCTCCTGCTCGGCCGTCTCGCCCTCGAGCGAGACCTCGACCCCGGGGAACATCCGCGCCAGCTCGGGCAGGAACCTCGCCCGCGTGTCGGCCAGCACCTCGTTCAGGTTCGCGACCCGGGCGTCCAGGTCGCCGCGGATGGTCACGGTGCGCCGGCCGTCGATCCGCGCCACGCGGGCGAAGCCGCGCCCGGTTTCGATCTCGGCCACGGTCGACAGCGGCACCTGGGCGCCGTCCGGCAGGGTGACCGCGAAGTAGTCCAGGTCCGCCAGGCTGTCCTGGTCGCCGGCCGGCAGCCGGACGTCGATGTCGAAGCTCTCCGGGCCGACCTGCAGCTCGGCCGCGGTGCGCCCGAAGTAGGCGGCGCGCAGCTGCCCGGCGACCGTCGCCGCGTCGAGGCCGAGCGCCGTGGCTCCGTCGCGCAGCTTGAGCCGCAGCTCCGGCTTGCCCGGGCGCAGGTCGTCGCTCAGGTCGACCACGCCCCGGTAGCGGTCGAGCCAGGCGATCAGCGCCTCGGAGGTCGCCTTGAGCTGGTCCAGGGACTCGCCCTGCAGTCGGATCTCGATCGGCTGGCCGGCCGGACCGATCTGGGGCTCCTTGAAGGTCACCGAGACGGCGTCCGCGACCTCCCCGGTCTCCTGCCGCCAGAGGCTCAGCACGTCGTCGAGCCGGGCGTCGCGGACCTGCGCCGACAGCAGGTCGGCGGTCACCGTGGCCAGATGCGCCCCGGTCTCGAAGGCGTCCGCGTTGGTGTTGAAGCGGACCATCGCGTTGCGGACCAGGGTCCGGCCCTCGGGCTGGCGCGGCGCGAAGGCGGCATCGACCCGCGCCAGGGCCGTCGTGAGCTGCTCGACCGCCGCCTCGGTGCGCGCCAGCGGCGTGCCCTGGGGCAACAGCAGGCGCGCCTCCACCACGTCGCCGTCCAGCTCCGGAAAGGCGCGGAACTTGAGCACGCCGCCGGCCACCATGCTGAGCGAGACCAGAAAGACCATCACGACCAGGCCGAGGGTCAGGTAGCGCCAGGCGACCGCCAGGTCGACCAGCCGGCCCAGCCGGTCTTCCCGCAAGCGCTCGAAGGCCGCCTCGAAGCGCCTGCGGAAGGGGCGCTCGCGCCGGCCGGTCAGCGCATGGGCCATGTGGTTCG
The DNA here is from genome assembly GCA_947259625.1 of uncultured Kiloniellales bacterium. GTDB lineage: Bacteria > Pseudomonadota > Alphaproteobacteria > Kiloniellales > JAKSDN01 > CAMYKD01. The sequence goes on from CAMYMY010000075.1 coordinate 1,790, forward strand.
GCAGGATCAGGAAGGCCTCGATCAGGCTGACCGAAAGGGTGATGATCAGGATCACCGGCACCACCTTGAGCACCTTGCCCATGTCGCCGGCGAGGAAGGCCAAGGGCACGAACACGCAGACCGAGGTGGCGAAGGACGACAGCACGCCGGAAGCGACCTCCCGGGTGCCGGCGACCGCGGCCTCGAGCGGCGTCTTGCCGAGGCGCAGGTGGCGGGCGATGTTCTCGGCGATCACGATGGCGTCGTCCATCATCAGGCCGATGGCGATCAGCAGCGCGACCATGGTCAGCATGTTGATCGAATAGCCGATCAGGGTCATGACGAAGAGCGTGCCGAGGAACGAGGCCGGCAGGCCCATGGCGACCCAGAACGAGAACCGGAAGGAAAAGAACAGCCACAGCGCCAGGAACACCAGGAACAGGCCCTGCAGGCCGTTGCGGACCAGCATGTTCAGGCGGTCCCGGACGATGGACGCGATGTCCCGGGTGAGCGCGAAGGCCACGCCCGGCGGCGCGCGTCCTTGTTCCTCGGCCACGAAGGCCTCGACGGAGTCCATCACGGTCAAGGTGTCCTGCGCCTTCGTCTTCTCGACCTGGAGCAGCGCCGCGCGGCGGCCGTTGAATAGCGTGCGCTCCTCGTCCAGCTCGAAGCGGTCGGTGATGCGCGCGATCTGCCCGAGGCGCAGCTCGGCGCCGGTCGCGCCGCCCAGGATCACCAGGTCCTCGAAGGCCCGCGGGCTGCGCCGCTCGTCGGCGAAGCGGATCAAGACGTCGCGCTCGCCTGTCTCGACGCTGCCCGAGGGCAGGTCCAGGCTCTGGCGCTCGACCGTCTCGGCGATCGCGGCGACGCTGAGGCCATACTGGCGCAGCTTGACTAGGTCCGGCTCGATACGGATCTGCCGCGTCGAGAATCCCAGGAGCACGACTTGGCTGATCCCCGGGAGGCGGATCAGACGGTCCTTCACCGCCTCGGCATAGACCTTCAGGTCGGGCTCGGCCATGGGACCGGTCATCGCGACCGAAACCACGATGTCGGTCCGGTTGAGCTCGCTGATGGTCGGGTCCTCGGCCAGGTCGGGGAAGTCGCCGATCGCGTCGATCTCTGTCTTCACGTCGGCGAGGAAGCGGTTCAGGTCGCCGTCCTCGTGCATCTCGATTGTGGCGCTGGCCAGGCTTTCGCGCGCGTCGCAGCGCACCTCTTCCAGGTCGGTCAGGCCCTCGACCGCGTCCTCGATGCGCTGACAGAGGGCCTCTTCGACCGTCTCGGCCCTGGCGCCGGGGTAGACGACGTTCACACGAACCGCGTCGCTCGCGAAATCCGGGAAGGTCTCGCGCTTCAGCATCGGCAGCGCCATCACCCCGGAAATCAGCAGCAGGCCCATGAGGAGATTGGCGGCGGTCGGATGACCGGCGAAGAAGCGGATCATCTAAGCCCTCCGGCCCCGCCGGCCTGCGCCGCCAGACGCCCGGCCAGGCCCTCGTCCGTCCTGGGGGCGAGCAGCATGCCCTCGATCGCCGGGATCAGGTCGGACACCACGACCCGCTCGCCCCCCGCCAGCCCCTGCTCCACGATCACGAAGTCGCTCTGCACCGGCCCTAGGGTGACCGGCCGAAACGCGAGACGATCGTCGGGGCCCGCGACGTAGACGAGGTCGCCGCCGTCCGCGCCGCGATGCAGGGCGACCCGCGGTACGGCGATCCGGTTCGCCTGGGAGGCGCCCCGCACCTCGACCTCGACATACATGTTCTTGGTCAATGGCGGCCGCTGACCCGGAATTGCACTGCGGTAGGGCTCGTCGACCGCTACCACGACACCGAGTGTGCGGGTCTGCGGATCGACCATGTCGCTGATACGGTCGAAGCGGGCCTCCCAGGAGGCCGCGAAATCGCCGGCGACCAGCCGCACCTCGGCCGAGAAGCCCCACTTTCGCGGCAGGTCCGAGATCTCCTCGACGCTCAGCGACGACAGGTCGAGACCCGTGGGCACGAGGGGCCGCATGTGATTGAGCGCGATCTGCGCCGTGACCTCGGCCACGTCGATCGAGTCCGCCACGCCCAGCTTCTGGCCGGCGCTCACGAACTGGGTCGCCTCGGCCAGCACCTCGGCGATGCGCGCCTCGAACGGCAACCGGATGACGGTGCGCTCCAGATCCAGTCGCGCTTCATCCAGTTGCGCCTGGTTGAGCACGAGGTTGGCCTTGAGCACCCGCTGTCCGGCCGGCAGCAGGTTCAGTTGGTTCTGCAGATCCTGGATCTGCCGGCGCTCGTTCAACACGGCGCTCTCGGTCTCGTCGACCGTCGTTTGGCTGATGTTCTTCTTGGCCAGGAGCTTGCGCTTGCGCGCCAGGTCCTGCTCGGCGAGCGTCAGGGTGCGGCGGGCGATCTCGAGCGAGCTTTCGGTGTTGGCGCGGCGCACGTCCAGCTCCTCCAGCTCGGCCCGGACGGCCTCCACGCTGGCCTCGATGCGCGCGACCGCCAGCTCGTAGTTCGCCGGGTCGATGCGCAGGAGCTCGCTGCCGGCCTCGAGCAGACGTCCGCGTTCGAGATCCGGGTGCCGATAGACGACCTTGCCGGAGACCTGGGCGACCGCCTCCCAGACGGTGCCCGGTTGGACGAAGCCATAGCCGAGCGCTCGCGGCACGAAGTCGGCCGGCACCGCCTCGATGACGCGCACCGGCTTGGCGACTTCACTCGGCTCGGCCTGTTCCGGGAGCTGCCGTTGGGAGAGCTGCCAGGCCAGAACGGCGATGCCGATCGCCACCGGCGGCGCGATCAGCAACGCCTTGAGCCGTCGCTTCCCCGAACCGGCCATCGATACCCTCCTAAAGTCCCGGGCCTCACGAACCTGACAGCAGCGCCCGGGCGATGATGTTGCGCTGGACCTCCGAGGCGCCCTCGTAGATACGCATGATACGCACGTCGCGCAGGTAGCGTTCAAGCGGAAGGTCGCGGCAATAGCCATAGCCGCCGTGGACCTGCAGCGCCAGGTCGCTCACCATGCCGGCCATCTCCGAGGCGAACAGCTTGGCCATGGCGGCCTCCTTGGTGAAGCGCACGCCGGCCTGGCGCAACCGCGCGGCGCGCAGCGCGAGCAGGCGGGCCGCGTCCAGCCGGGTCGCCATGTCGGCGAGCATCCACTGGATGCCCTGATACTCGGCCAGCGGCCGATTCGACACCTCGCGCTGCTTCGCCCAGGCGAGCGCCGCGTCGAAGGCCGCTTGGGCGATGCCGAGGCACATCGCCGCCACCTCGACGCGGCCGTTGTCGAGCACGCGCAGCGCCGTCTTGAACCCACTGCCCTCGGGACCGATGCAGTTCTCCTCCGGCACGACGCAGTCGAACGAGAGCTCGAAGACCTGGCCGGCGCGCAGGCCCATCGTGGGTTGCGGCGGACCGGCGGCGAAGCCGTTCGTTCCCCGGTCCACCACGAAGGCGCTGATGCCACGGGGACCGGCCGCCGGGTCGCTGACGGCGAAGACGACGACGAAGTCCGCCACGCCGCCGTTCGAGATGAAGTGCTTCACCCCCTCGAGCCGATAGCCGACGCCCTCCCGCCGGGCGGTCGTGCGCATGTCGGCCGGGTTCGAGCCGGCGCCCGGCTCGGTCAGCGCGAAGGCGCCCAGCGTATCGCCGGCGGCGGCCGCGGGCAGATAGCGCTGCCGCAGGCCGTCCTCGCCGCCCAGCAGTATGGCGTCGCTCGCCAGAAAATGCGCGGTCACCATCGAGGCGGTCGCGGCGCAGGCCCCGGCGATCTGCTCGACGGCCAGCATCAGGGCCGGCGCCGAGATGCCCGGACCGCCCCAGCGCTCCGGCAGGTTCATGCCCATGATCCCCAGCTCGGCGAGCTTGGGCAGGTGCTCGGCGGGAAAGGCCGCCGTCTCGTCGAGCGCGGCCGCCCTCGGCGCGAGCACCTCCTGGGCGAAGCGGCGGACCGTCTCTTTCAGCAGGACCTCGTCCTCGGTGAATTCAGGATCCATAGCACCCTCCCCGGTCAAACCGCGCCGTCCCGCCGCAGCGCCTCGACCTCCGCTCGGCCGATGCCGAGAAGCTCGCCCAGCACGGCCTCGCTGTGCTCGCCGAGCAGGGGCGGCTGCGCGTGCCGCCCCCGCGGCGCAGCCGAGAACTGTACCGGCTGCTCGATCAGCGGGATCTCGCCGAGGGTCGGATGTTCCGCCGACGCCAGCAGCTTGCGAAACGCGACCTGGGCGCTCCCGGCGGCCTGCTCGACGGTCCAGATCGGCGAGGCGGGCACCCCCTGCCCGTCCAGTATTTCGACGACCTCGGCAACCGCCAGACGGCCGCTCCAGGCCTCGATCGCCGCGCGCAGCGCCGGCTCGTGGCGGGTGCGCAGCTCGTCGCTGGCGAAACGCGGGTCGCGGACCAGCTCGGCCGCGCCCATCGCCTCCGCCAGGCGGGCGAAAAGCCCGTTGTTGGCGACCGCGATGATCACCTCGCCGTCGGCCGCGCGGAAGCTCCCGAAGGGGGAAGAGAGCGGATGCCGGTTGCCGGTCCGCCCCGGGGTCGTGCCGGCGTAGAGATACTGGGCCAGCGCCGTGGGCAGCAGCGAGAAAATCGAGTCGAACATGGCGACGTCGATCCGCCGGCCCAGGCCGCTGCGCTCGCGGGCGAAGAGCGCGGCCATGATCGCCCAGGCGGCATAGAGGCCGCCGGAGAGGTCGGCCATGGACTCGCCGGCCCGCGTCGGCGGCCCGTCGGCGTCCCCGGTGACGCTCATCAGGCCGGCCATGGCCTGGGCAATGATGTCGTAGGCCGGCCGGTCGGCCAGGGGGCCGCTCTGGCCGAAGCCCGAGATGCTGGCATAGACCAGGCGAGGGTTGATCGCGCGCAGGGTCTCGTGATCGACGCCGAGCCGGCCGGCCACGCCGGGCTTGAAGTTCTCCACCACCACGTCGCTCTTTTCGGCGAGTCCTTGAGCCAGGGCCACGCCGCGCGCCGATTTCAGGTTGAGCGTCAGGCTCTTCTTGCCGCGGTTCATCAGCAGGAACAGCGCGCTCTCGCCCTCCTTGAAGGGGCCGATGTGCCGGTAGTCGTCGCCGCCCGGCGGCTCGACCTTGATGACCTCGGCGCCCAGGTCGGCGAGCAGCGCCGTGCAAAACGGCCCCGCCAGGACCCGCGAGAAGTCGAGCACGCGCAGCCCGCTCAAGAGATCGGTGCCCGGCATCTTCCCCTTCCCCTGCAACCGTTAGACCGGACGCGAAGCTTGCCACGCCGCGCCGCGCGGGTCACGGCCCGGAATCGTCGCGCGGGCCTCCGTGCCGGAGGCCTCGATCTATCGGCGCAAGGCGGCACGCCTGGCCGAGACGCAGCCATAGGTGACCACGCAGAACGGCACGAGGTAGTTCAAGCCGATCTTGACGAGGTTCGGCGCCTCGCCGGCCAGAACGACGTCACCTTGGTTGATCGCGCTGAGGACCGTGCCGACGACGAGGGATGTGAACAGCGAACGCTTCAGGGCCCCGTCCGAGGTGGCCAACTCGAAGAGGCCCGGCAGCCGGCCGCGATCATCGCCTTGCGTCATGACGTCCCTCATTGCCCCGGAAGTCGGTCCCTTCGAAGGGGGTCAGGATATCGGCGGGACGGGCGAAGTAAAGAACGAGACCCGGATTCGCGCTGCGCGGGCGGCTGGGCAATCAGGGTGCGGGACAGATTACCCCGTGCCGATGCGCGGTTGGCCGTCTTTCGGGGGGCCGAAGGTCTTGTCGAGAATGCGGCTGCTGTCCTCGGCGAGCATGATGCCGTCCGACAGGAGCTGGAGGATCTTGATGTTGTTCTCCAGGACCTGATGGGCTTCGGGCCGGTGATCGTCTACGATCTTGGTGGCGCGCAGGATGACCTCCTTGCGGATCGCCATGAGGATCTCCTCGAGCTTGTAGCCGCCGGGATTCTCCGCATTCACCAGAAAGTGCGTCATCGTCAGGCCCCAGGTCCATTGTTAATATATAGCTCTTAGCATTAAGTGATTACCTAGGTCTAAATCCGGCCTCGGGCGAGCCGCTTCGGGTTGCTGAGCGCGAGACGCGCCGCGGCGTCCCGCTCGAGGATCTCGTGGACCCGCAGCTCGCCGTCCAGCCTGCCGGCGCGGATCTCCGCCGCCAGGCGCCGGTTGAGATTGCCGAGCGCGCCTTCGACGTCCTCCTCCGACGCCGGGCCGAGCAGGGCCTCCAGCGCCGTCCGCTCCGCCTCGCGTCCCGCCTCCCCGGCCTCCAGCTCGCGGGTCGCGATCGCCATGGCGCTGGCCACCATGAGGACGTCGTAGCGGCGGCTCTCCGGAAGCGCGCCGGCCAGCTCGTCGAGCAGGACCGAGCGGGCCTGGCGCAGCAGCTCCGCCCCGTCCGGACGGTCGCGCATCACGCGGCCCTCCAGCGTTCGGGCGCGGTGACCCTTAGAATCTCGTGCTCCAGCTCCGCGGCGATTCGGCCGGTCAGCGCCAGGTCGAGCGAGGCCTCGCCGCCGGAGAGGTGCCGTTCGCCCTGCTGGAGCGCGATCACCGCCCAGCGGATATGCGCCACGGCCTCCCAGTAGGCGACGGCCTGGGGATCGACCCGCCGGCCGGAGGCCCGCTCGTAGCCGCGGTAGAAGGGTTCGCGCGGCGCGATTCCGCCGGCTTCGCGGTCGTCCCGGCCGAAGCGCCAGCACTTGGCGCAGAACCAGCCGAGGTCGCTCATCGGCTCGCCCCAGGCGCAGAACTCCCAGTCCAGGATGCCTGTCAGGCCGTGATCGCCGACCATATAGTTGCCGGTGCGGAAATCCTGATGCACCAGCACGACTTCGCCCGCCGCCGGCGCCTCGCGCTCGCACCAGCGCAGCCCCCATTCCAGCGCCGGGCGGGGGCGGCCGAGGGCGTCCAGGTGGCTCCGGTAGCGTCGGATAGCGTGCAGGGCCGGACTGCCTTCCGGCATTTCCAGGAACCCGAGGTCGGCGCGCGGCGGTACGATGGCGTGGATCTTCGCCAGCTCCTCGCCGAGCCGTTCGGCCAGGGCCGTCTTGTCGCCGGCCGGGCCCTCGTCCTTGACCAGCCGCCGTCCGACCGCCGTCCCGGCGAGCCGGCGCATAAGGTAGAAGGGCCGGCCCAGCACGCCGGTGTCCTCGCAGAGCCAGAGCGGCTCGGGCACCGTGACGCCGGCCGCGCGCGCCGTTTGGAGCAGCCGGAACTCCTCGGCCCGGCTCAGGCTGACCGCAACCCCCGAAGGCGCGTCGGTGCGCAGAACGAGCGCCTGCCGGCCCGCCCAGGGACCGCCGGTCACCACGGCGTCGATCAGCCAGTTCTCCTGGATCGCGCCGCCCGAGAGCGGCCGAGCGTCCTCGATCGCGATCGTCTCCGCCTCCGCCTTGTCGGCGAGAAAGCCTTCCAGGGCCTCCTTGAACGCCGCCAGGCGGGCCTCGGCCGGGGCCACGCTCACGACCGGCCCCGGGGCCCGCGGGTCCCGCGGCGCAGCTCTTGGGCCCCGGCGGAGAGGGTGACGTTCATGTCGAAGGCTGTCCCGTCGTCCGGCTTCAAAGCCCGGCCGACTGGCCGCCGTCGACCACCACGACACTGCCGGTCATGTGACGCGAAGCCTCGGAGGCCAGCAGCAGCAACGCGCCGTCCAGGTCCTCGGGCCGGCCGAAGCGGCGCTGCGGGATGCGCTTCTTCAGCGCCTCGCCGGCCGGGCTGGTCAGGAACTCGCGGTTCAGGTCGGTCTCGACGTAACCGGGCGCGAGCGCGTTGACCCGGATCCCGTCCCGCGCCAGGTCGACGGCGAGCGCCCGTGTCAGGTTGATCAGCGCCGCTTTCGAGGCGCAGTAGGCGGCCAGCTGCCCGGTCGCGGCGAGGCCCAGGATCGAGGCCACGTTGACGATCGAGCCGCCGTGACCCAGGCGGGCCATGTGGCGCGCGGTTTCCTGGGCCATCAGCCAGGCGCCCTTGAGATTGGTGTCCATCACCCGGTCCCAGTCTGCCTCGGCCAGGTCCAGGGCCGTGTCGACATGGGCGATGCCCGCATTGTTGATCAGGATCGATATCGGCCCCAGCTCGGTCTCAGCGGCCTCGACGCAGGCGCGTACGGACTCGGCGTCGGTCACGTCCAGGGCCACCGGCATGGCGCGCTCGTCGAAGGCCTCGATCTGGCGGGCCAGCTCGGCCAAGGCGTCGACCCGCCGCGCGGCCAGCGCCACCTTGGCCCCGGCCCGTGCCAGGGTGCGCGCGAAATGCCGGCCCAGGCCGCTGGACGCGCCGGTGACGATCGCCGCCTTGCCGGTCAGATCGAAGGGGTTGCCCGAGGTCATCGCGTTACAGCTCCCTGGCCTGGTCGCGCAGAACGAACTTCTGGATCTTGCCGGTCGAGGTCTTGGGCAGCGGCCCGAAGACCACGGTCTTCGGCGCCTTGAAGTGCGCCATGGCGTCGCGGCAGAACGCGACGATCTCCTCCGCGGTAGCCGCTTCGCCCGGCTTCAGGGTGACGAAGGCGCAGGGGGTCTCGCCCCACTTGTCGTCCGGCCGGGCGACCACGGCGGCCTCCATCACCTTGGGGTGGCGGTAGAGCGTCTCCTCGATCTCCAAGCTGGAGATGTTCTCGCCGCCCGAGATGATGATGTCCTTGGAGCGGTCCTTGACCTCGACGTAGCCGTCGGGATGGCGCACCGCCAGGTCGCCGGTGTGGAACCAGCCACCCTCGAACGCGCGCCGGGTGGCATCCGCATTCTTCAGATAGCCCTTCATCACCGTGTTGCCGCGCAGCATCAACTCGCCGAGGGTCTCGCCGTCCCAGGGCAGCTCCTCCACACTGTCGGGGTCGGCCACCATGACGTCTTCCAGGGTCAGGTAGTTGACCCCCTGACGCGCCATCAGGCCCGAACGTTCCTGCAAATCCAGGCCATCCCAGGCCGGCTGCCAGGCGCAGACCGTCGCCGGCCCGTAGGATTCGGTCAGGCCGTAGAGGTGCGTAACCCTGAACCCGATGTTCTCCATGGCCTCGATCACCGCGCTGGGCGGCGCGGCGCCGCCGGTCGCGATCTCGACCGTTCGGCCGAACTTCACGGTCTTGGCCTCGGGCGCATGGGCCAGCGCGGTCAGGACGATGGGCGCGCCGCACATGTGGGTGACGCCGTGCTCGACGATCATCGGGTAGATCAGCGCCGGATCCACCTTGCGCAGGCAGACGTGGGTCGCCGCCGCCGCGGTCACCGCCCAGGTGAAGGTCCAGCCGTTGCAGTGGAACATCGGCAGGGTCCAGAGGTAG
>CAMYMY010000076.1 GCA_947259625.1 uncultured Kiloniellales bacterium
TGGCGCTGCTCGAGATCCGCGACCTCTCCGTCGAGTTCCCGACCGCGCGCGGGCCGTTCCGGGCGGTCGACGGCGTCGACCTGACCCTGGACGAGGGCGAGCTGGTCGGCATCGTCGGTGAATCGGGCTCGGGCAAGAGCGTCACCATGCTGGCGCTCATGGGCCTGCTGCCCTGGACCGCCAAGGTGACGGCCGAGCGCCTCGCCTTCGACGGGCGCAACCTGCTCGGCCTCGGCGCGGCCGAGCGGCGGCGGATCACCGGCAAGGACATGGCGATGATCTTCCAGGAGCCCATGACCTCGCTCAACCCCTGCTTCACCGTCGGCTTCCAGATCACGGAATCGCTCAAGGTGCACCTGGGCGGCAGCCGGGCCGAGCACCGCCGCCGCGCCGTCGAGCTGCTCGAGCAGGTCGGCATCCCGGCGCCCGAAAGCCGGCTTTCGGCCTTCCCGCACCAGCTCTCGGGCGGCATGAACCAGCGCGTCATGATCGCCATGGCGATCTCCTGCAACCCGCGCCTCCTGATCGCCGACGAGCCGACCACGGCGCTCGACGTCACGATACAGGCGCAGATCCTCGACCTGCTGCTGCGCCTGCAGCGCGAGCACGGCATGGCGCTCGTCCTGATCACCCACGACATGGGCGTGATCGCCGAGACGGCGCAGACCGTCAACGTCATGTACGCCGGCCAGCAGGTCGAGACGCGCGGCGTCGACCGGCTGTTCGGCCGGCCGCGCCACCCCTATACCGGCGCCCTGCTCGACGCCCTGCCGGAGCGCAGCGAGGGCCGCCGGCGCCTGCCGACCATCCCGGGCGTGGTGCCGGGCGCGGGCGACCGGCCGGCCGGCTGCCAGTTCAACCCGCGCTGCCGCTTCGCCGAGGCGCGCTGCCGGGCCGAGGAGCCGGCGCTGGCGCCCGACGGCGACGGCCTGGTGCGCTGCTTCCATCCCTTGGGCGAGACGGCGGAGACCGCGGCATGAGCGCCGAGACCGCCGAAACCGTTGTCCAGGGCATCGACCTGGCCCGCCACTACGAGGTCAAGCGGGGCATGTTCGCGGGCCATGCCACGGTCAAGGCGCTGGCCGGCGCGAGCTTCGAGCTGACGGCCGGCAAGACGCTCGCGGTGGTCGGCGAGTCGGGCTGCGGGAAGTCGACCCTGGCGCGCCTGGTCACCTTGATCGAGAAGCCGACCTCGGGCCGCCTGCTGATCGACGGCGCGGACGTGACCGCGGCCGAGGGCGAAACCTTGCGCAAGCTGCGCCAGGAGGTGCAGATCGTCTTCCAGGATCCCTACGGCTCGCTCAACCCGCGCAAGAAGGTCGGCACGATCATCGAGGAGCCGGTCGTCATCAACACCAAGGAGGGCGCCCCCGCGCGCCGCGAGCGGGCCGAGGCGATGATGGCCCGGGTCGGCCTCCGGCCCGAGCACTACGCCCGCTATCCGCACATGTTCTCCGGCGGCCAGCGCCAGCGCATCGCGGTCGCCCGCGCGCTGATGCTGCGCCCGCGCATGCTGGTCGCCGACGAGCCGGTCTCCGCGCTCGACGTCTCGATCCAGGCCCAGGTCCTGAACCTGCTGATGGACCTGCAGGAGGAGCTCGAGCTCGCCTATCTCTTCATCTCCCACGACCTCTCGGTCGTCCGCCTGATCGCCGACGAGGTCATGGTCATGTACCTGGGCCGCCCGGTCGAGCAGGGCGCGCGCGACGCGATCTTCGAACGCCCGGCCCACCCCTATACCCGGGCCTTGCTCGCCTCGACGCCGGCGGTCGACCCCAAGCACCGCGGCCAGCGCATCCAGCTGAAGGGCGAGCTGCCCTCGCCGCTCGACCCGCCGCCCGGCTGCGCCTTCCACCGCCGCTGCCCCCACGCCACCGAGATCTGCGCGCAAGAGCGCCCGGAGCTCGCCCCCCACGACGGCCGCCAGATCGCCTGCCACCACGCCGCGACGATCGGGTAATCAGAAAGCAGAGAAGTTTCACCACAGAGGCACAGAGAACGATTTGTTTGCGCGCTGCGCGCGCGAGACTTTCCGTTGTTCCTCTGTGTCTCTGTGTCTCTGTGGTAAAGGTTTTTCGGGTTACTTGATGTCGGCCTTGACGCGCAGTTTGACGATCGCGTCCGGCTCGTCGACCGCGCCGGACTGGCGGCCCTTGGGGGCCTTCTTGATCTGGTCGACCGCCTCCATGCCCGAGGTCACCCGGCCCCAGACCGTATACTGGTTGTTGAGGAACGAGGCGTCGTCGAAGACGATGAAGAACTGGCTGTCGGCGCTGTTCGGGCTCTGGGCGCGGGCCATGCCGGCGACGCCGCGCACGAAGGGCTCGGCGCTGAACTCGGCCGGGATGTTCTTGCCCGAGCCGCCGCGCCCGGTGCCCGTCGGGTCGCCGGTCTGGGCCATGAAGCCGTCGATCACCCGGTGGAACACGACGCCGTCGTAGAAGCCCTCGCGGGTCAGCTCGCGGATTCGCGCCACGTGCTGGGGCGCGAGGTCCGGCAGCATCTCGATCTCGACGGTGCCGTGGGTCAGCTCCATCACCAGCACGTTCTCGGGGTCGGGCGCGTCTTGGCCCAGGGCCGTCTCGGTCATGGCAAGGCTCATTCCTAGTAGCAGGGGAAGCAGAAGGGTTCGTAAGGTCGGCATGGGTCTCCATCCGGGCTCGTGAGGCGTCGCGGCAGCATAGGGCCTTTCGCCGAAGTGTCGAGCCCCTTCGGGGGTTTTTCGATGCCCCTCAGACGCCGGGCCCGGCCCTCCGGCCGCTTGGCTTCGCGAGTCTTTCGGTGGTCCCTCCACGCCGGGCGGGCGCCTCCGCGCCCTTGGCTACGCGCGCATCGGCGCGCGGGGCCGCAGTCGCGGCCCTGTTTGGAATATGGTGTCGGAGTCGAATTTCGCGGCGAAACCAAAGCGCCCTCACCCTCCCATCGCCTCGCGGCGACGGGCCCCTCCCTCTCCCGATGGGCGAGGGAAAAAAGCCGCGGCCGCGCTGGAATCCCCTTCTCTCGCCGGGAGAGGGCAGGGTGAGGGCGCGTTGGTTTCTACTCCGATGCCGCGTAAGCCGCCCGAAGTGGGGCGCCTGCGCGAAGGACAGAGTTCTTCGCGCACTGGGCCGTTGAGGCCCCGCGCGCTCGTGCGCGCGAAGCCAAGGGAGCGGAGGCGACCGCCCGGCGTTTGAGGGGCTACGAAAGACTCTCTTCTACCCCATCGCCTTCTTGAGGTTCTCGTCGAGCTTCTCCATGAAGGCGGCGGTGTTGAGCCAGGGCTGGTCGGGGCCGATGAGGATCGCCAGGTCCTTGGTCATGGCGCCGGATTCGACCGTCTCGACGCAGACCTTCTCGATCGCGTCGGCGAAGGCGACCACGTCCGGCGTGCCGTCGAACTCGCCGCGGTAGTGCAGGCCCCGGGTCCAGGCGAAGATCGAGGCGATCGGATTGGTCGAGGTCTCCTTGCCCTGCTGGTGCTGGCGGTAGTGGCGGGTGACCGTGCCGTGCGCCGCCTCGGCCTCGACGGTCTCGCCGTCCGGGGTCATCAGCACCGAGGTCATCAGCCCCAGCGAGCCGAAGCCCTGGGCCACGGTGTCCGACTGCACGTCGCCGTCGTAGTTCTTGCAGGCCCAGAGGAAGCCGCCCTCCCACTTGAGCGCGGCGGCCACCATGTCGTCGATCAGCCGGTGCTCGTAGATGAGGCCCTTCCGATCGAAGGTCTCCTTGAACTCGGCGTCGAAGATCTCCTGGAACAGGTCCTTGAACCTGCCGTCGTAGGCCTTCAAAATCGTGTTCTTGGTCGAGAGGTAGACCGGCCAGCCGAGGCCGATGGCGTAGTTGAAGCAGGCCCGGGCGAAGCCGCGGATCGATTCGTCCAGGTTGTACATGCCGAGCGCGACGCCGCCGCCCGGAAAGTCGAAGATCTCGCGCGTCACGGCCTTGCCGCCGCCCGCGGGCTGAAAGGTCATGGTCAGCCGCCCGGCGCCGGGCACGACGAAGTCGGTCGCGCGGTACTGGTCGCCGAAGGCGTGACGGCCGATCACGATCGGCTTGGTCCAGCCGGGCACCAGGCGCGGCACGTTCTTGCAGATAATCGGCTGGCGGAAGACCGTGCCGCCCAGGATGTTTCGTATGGTGCCGGTGGGCGAGCGCCACATCTGTTTCAGGCCGAACTCCTCGACCCGCGCCTCGTCGGGGGTGATCGTGGCGCACTTGACGCCGACGCCGTATTTCTGGATCGCCTCGGCGGACTCCACCGTGATCTTGTCGTCGGTCTCGTCGCGCTTTTCGACCGAGAGGTCGTAGTATTTCAGGTCGATGTCGAGGTAGGGCAGAATCAGCTTGTCCCTGATCATCGCCCAGATGATGCGCGTCATCTCGTCGCCGTCGAGCTCGACGACCGGGTTCTTGACCTTGATCTTGGCCATGGCTTGCTCCCACTCCAGCACGTGATCCCGAAAACCGCCGCAGGGCGCGGCGGCCCCCCGCCCGCGCGGGAAGATAGCAGGGATTGGCGGGATGGCAAGGTGGGGGAGGGGTGGGGGGACGGGACGGGTTTTTCCGGCGGAGAAATGGGACTGTCCCCTTGGGTGTTGCCGGAGCGTAGCGCCAGTAGCGCCGCGCAAGCAACCCGAACCTTGGCCAGGGTCAAATACGGAGGGTGTGGGGCAGGAAGTGCCCCCTGGCTGTCTCAGATTCTGCCAGGCCGCGACCGCTCAGGACCTGTAATCCGAAATTGCGGTGCGTTTCATAGAGCGCGATTTTCGAGGGTTCCGGAATCCCTGAAATTCGGCAGATGCTGGCCCGTGGTCAGGCTAAGCCGTGTCGTCTGCTGATCAGCCGGAGGCCGATTGCTCCTCGTCAGTGGAAGTCTCCGTCCTTGTTTCGGATGGTCCGGCCGCACTGACGGATGGCTGAGCGGCCGTGTTGAAGTGGAGACTTAGCACCTCCGGCCGCGCGTAGTGGCCGACTGTGTCTATGAGTTGTCCCGCCTCGATGGTTCTGTCGAGATCGAGGTCCGCATAGAGGATGCCCTCTATCCTTCCATAGGGGGCCGGCCAGGACCTCGCCGCCGGGCGCCACGATCACGCTTCCGCCTTGTTCAAGGAAGTCTCTCGACGCCTCGAGTTCCGCTTGAAATTCGAAGCTCTGGGGGAAGCTCGCTTTGCGCAGGATCATGCAGACCGAGATCACGAACACGCCGCCCTCGAATGCCGTGTGGCGCGCATTGACCACCGCCAATTCGTCGTCGAAGGCTGTCGGCGCGAGGTGTATCTGTTCACCCTGCCCATAAAGGGCGAAGCGCGCCAAGGGCATCCAGTTTTCCCAGCAGATGAGCGCCCCGATGCGGCCGACAGGGGTCTCGAAGACTCGAAGCGTGCTGCCGTCGCCGAAGCCGTGGATCATGCGCTCATGATATGTCGGCATCAATTTTCAATGACGGCCGAGGAACGCCCCGTCGGGTCCGAAGATCGCAACGGTATTGTAGAGCGTGCGCGTGTTCGCCTCTCGCTCGTTCAGTCCCATGACCACGGTTGTCTCGGTCCGGCGGGCGGCCTGGCCCAGGCGCTCGGTGGCGGCGCTGGGGATCTCGACGCTGTTCTGCCACAACCGCGTCCAGGCAGCGCGGGCGCGGGGCGACCCGAATTCGGCCAGACCTTTACCCCAGATGCTCGCATTCACGTAGGTTGGAACAAACAGCTCTGGAAAAACGATGAGCCGAGCCCCCACGGCCGCCGCCTCGTCGATCAGCGAGCAAGCCTTTTCTATCGTCGCCTCGCGGTCGAGAGTTACCGGTTCCGCTTGAACCGCCGCCGCTTTGGTGACATTCCACTCCTGGGCCATAATCACCTTCCCCCGTGTCGATCTCGCGTCGTCGCCGGAACCTTACCGGCTCGCGCGCCGCTAGCTTTCCTCGCCAGTCAGCACCCGCGCGAAGATCGTCTCGACCTGCCTGGTGTGGCTCGCCGGGTCGAAGCAGGCCGCGAGCTCGGCGTCCGGCACGGTGACCTCCGGGTCGGCCTCGAGGAGCGTCAGGAAGTCGCCCTCGCCGGCCCAGACCTTCATGGCGCTGCGCTGGACGATCGCGTAGGCGGCCTCGCGGCTGACCCCGGCCTGGGTCAGTGCCAGCAGCACGTTCTGCGAGTGGATCAGGCCGCCCAGCTGCTCCAGGTTCGCCTGCATCGCCTCCGGGTAGACCAAGAGCTTCTCGACCACGCCGGCCAGGCGGGAGAGCGCGAAGTCGAGGGCGATGGTGGCGTCGGGGGCAAAGACCCGCTCGACCGAGGAATGGGAGATGTCGCGCTCGTGCCACAGGGCGACGTTCTCCAGCGCCGGGACCACGGCGGCGCGCACCACGCGGGCCAGGCCGGTCAGGTTCTCCGAGAGGATCGGGTTGCGCTTGTGCGGCATGGCCGACGAGCCCTTCTGGCCGGGCGCGAAGTACTCCTCGGCCTCGCGCACCTCGCTGCGCTGCAGGTGGCGGATCTCGATCGCCAGGGTCTCGACCGAGGAGGCGATCACGCCGAGCGTGGCGAAGAAGGCGGCGTGGCGGTCGCGCGGGATGACCTGGGTCGAGACCGGCTCGACCGCGAGGCCGAGCTTCTCTGCCACGTGGCGCTCGACGGCGGGGTCGATGGTGGCGAAGGTGCCGACCGCGCCGGAGATCGCGCAGGTCGCGACCTCGGCCCGCGCCTGCTCGAGTCGCCGGCGGTTGCGGCGGAAGGCGGCGTAGTGGCCGAGCAGCTTGAGGCCGAATGTCGTCGGCTCGGCGTGGATGCCGTGGCTGCGGCCGAGGCAGACCGTGTGCTTGTGCTCGATCGCGCGCGCCTCGAGCGCGGCCAGCAGGCGGTCCAGGTCTGCCAGCAGCAGGTCGGCGGCCTGGCTCATCTGGACGGCCAGGCAGGTGTCCAGCACGTCCGACGACGTCATGCCCTGGTGCACGAAGCGCGCTTCCTCGCCGACGTGCTCGGCCAGGTTGGTGAGGAACGCGATGACGTCGTGGCGGGTCTCGCGCTCGATCTCGTCGATGCGCGCGACCTCGAAGGCGCCGCGCTCCCAGACCGCTTCGGCCGCGGCCTTGGGGATGACGCCGAGTTCCGCCTGCGCGTCGCAGGCGTGGGCCTCGATCTCGAACCAGATGCGGAAGCGGTTCTCCGGCTCCCAGATGGCAGCCATCTCGGGGCGGCTGTAGCGCGGGATCATGACGGGTGCCTTCGGGCTTTGAAACGAGGATCCGCGGCTAACCAAGCCGACGGCCGGGCGCTTGTCAACTCCCGGGCGCGGGGTGATGGCCGCGGGTGGTGCCGGCCGCTATATACTGCTGTGGAGGCAGCGGAGGTTTTGGAAAGGGAAGCCGGATGTCGCTGACCGTGACCCTCGCGATCCTCGTCGTGGCCGCTCTCGTGTTCGGCCTGGCGACCTACAAGGCCAGGCAGCCCTACGAACCGGGCAGGCCGCCGCTCGTCCCCTATCTCGTCATACAGTTCGTGGCCGTGCTCGCGGTCATATTGATGGCGGGCCACCTGGTCACTCTCTTGATCGGCAAGCCCTTCACCGGGCGCCTCGGTTGAGCCGCAGATGGCGCGGCCGGGCAACATTAATAAATCTTTGTAAACTATTCAGATTTTTCCGCCATCGTTCAGCCGGTCTTGGGCGGAACGGAAGCGCGTCTTCAATGCAGGTCAAATGTCCGATGACTTGGTCGAACCTGGCCGGCCCGGCGTCCTGGTCGCCGGACCGGTGCCGGCGCGCGGGATAGGCCCATGAGCGTGTCCGCGAGCACGGTCGAGCGTGCGGTCCAACCAGCGTCGTCCGAGGCCGCCAAGAACACGACCAGGGGCGGGCTGGTCACTCCCGTCATCGTCATCATTTCGATCAGCCTCCTGGTGACCTGCGGGCTGGTGTGGAGCAGCGCCCAGCTCCTGAACCGGAACGCCGAGGCGACCACCAAGCATCTCGCCCGCTCCATGCTGGCCAACAACACACAGGCGCTGCGCCGCCTGGCGGTCGACAGCGCCTGGGCTGACACGTCGTACCGCAACCTGGTCGCGCGGTTCGACACCGCCTGGGCCGACCGCAACATCGGCGGTTATCTGGCCGCCGCCCACAGCGTGTCCGCCAGCATGGTCATCGGGGCGGAGGACCAGACGGTCGTCGCCTACCTCGGCGGCGAACGGGCCGAGCTCGATGCCTATAGATACATTCCGGACGGCCTGCGCACCCTCGTCGAACGGGCGCGCAATGGGCCCGTGGCCAAACCGGACGCGGTCGCCGGTCTGACGAGGATCGGCGACCAGGTGCACCTGGTTGCGGTCAGTCCCCTGTCGGCACGCACGCCCGCGGCGAGGCCGCAGCGTCCGGGCGCTCGTCCGGTTCTGGTATTGACCCAGGCCTTGGACGGAGAGTTCCTCGGCAGGTCGGGCACGGCCTTCGCTCTCGATGGTCTCGATTTCGTTTCCGGGACGCTGCCGAGAAGCTATTTCAGCGTGATCCTGACGGGGACCGACGGCGGCCGGCTCGGCAGCCTCGTCTGGCGCGGCCCGCGCCCCGGGGACGGCCTTCTCATCTGGCTGATGCCGTCGCTTGCCAGCGCGCTGGGGGCCGTGACCTACCTGCTCTACCTGTTCTTCCGCAGCACGGACCTGGTTCTCGAACGCCAGGCCCATCTGGTGTCGTCGCTGCGGCGCGAACGCGAACTGCGGAACCTCAAGTCCCGCTTCGTGACCATGGTGTCCCACGAGCTGCGCACGCCCTTGGCGACCATCCGCTCGGCCGTTGATCTCCTGGACCGCTACGAGGATCGCATGACCGCCGAGGAACGGCGTCAGGAGCTCGGCGCGGTCCGCACGGCTGTGGGCGGTCTGACCAAGATGGTCGAGGATGTTCTGGCGCTCGGGCGCTTCGATGCGACGGCCAAATCGAACGAAACGCGCCTCAACCTGGAACAATTTGCCCGGGAAATCTGGGACGAGACGGTGCGGGCGCTCGGGACCCGGCACCGTCTGGACCTGGGCGGCACGGCGCTCGACAGGAACATCTTGATCGACGAGGCCTTCTTGCGCGTGGCCTTGTCCAACCTGTTCCAGAACGCGATCAAGTACTCGCCCGACAGCGGGGTCGTGGCGCTCGAAATCGCCGGCGAGAATTCCGACTGCATCATAAAGGTCACCGACTTCGGCCGGGGAATTCCGGCCCAAGAGCACGACAAGATCTTTGAAGCCTTTCACCGCGGAACCAGCTCGACCTCGACCAGCGGAGCCGGGCTCGGCCTGGCGGTCGCCAAGGCCGCCGCGGAACGTTTGGGGGGCAGTTTGGGCGTTGAGAGCGTTTCCGGAGAGGGCTCGACTTTCGAGCTCGTCCTCGCGGGACGGCTCAAGGCCCGTCCATCTTTACGGCGTAAGGAAGACACATGACCAAGATACTCGTGATAGAAGACGAAGCGCCGATCCGTGAGCGCGTGGTCAAGGCCCTGAATTTCGAGGGTTACGAGGCCTACGGCGGCGAGAACGGCCGCGAGGGCCTGGAGCTCGCAAAGCAGCACCAACCGGATCTGATCATCGCCGATATCATGATGCCCGAACTCGGCGGACAGGCCATGGTCTCGCTGCTGCGCGACGAGCCGGCGACCAGGCTCACGCCGATCATCATGGTAACCGCCCTCGACCAGCGCGTGGAGCAGCGGCGCTTCATGGAGCTCGGCGTCGACGACTACATCACCAAGCCCTTCGATCTCGCCGAGCTGCTGGGCGCCGTTCAGGCGCAGCTGCGCAAGCAGACCTGGCGGGACAGTGAGACGAAGGGCATCGAACCCGAGCCGGGCACGATCTACACCTTCGCCGGATGGCGCTACGAGGCCGATCGCCGGCATCTGTCGTCCGAGCGCGGCGGCAGGAGCGCGCTCACGGGCTCGGAGGCGCAGCTGCTGATCACGTTGCTCGAGCACGCGAACTCCGTGATCAGCCGGGAGGCGCTCTTCGACGCCCTGGAGCGCACGGCGTCCTCGCCCTTCGATCGGACGATCGATGTCCTGGTCAGCCGCGTGCGCCGCAAGATCGAGGACAATCCGCGGGACCCGAAGGTGCTTCTGACGGTGCGCAATACCGGCTATATGCTGAACGCCGAGGTCGTAAAGACCACCGACACCGCGGCCGCCTGAGCATAAGGCGGCCGGCGGCGGGGCGCCGCCGGCCGCTCCGGAGGCCTATGGCGATCCTGGGTGCGGTGCGTCCCGGCCCGACCGACCGTGGACAGTCCGGCGGGCCGCGGCGTGTTTTCGACCCCCGGCCGGCGTGACGGCGCGGCCGCGGCCTCCGACATTTCGATTTCGTTTGCCGCCCAAACATGGCAACAATCCGGGAGACGGCGTGCGGACTTGCGGTCGGGGAGGCGATGGCAGAGAAACCCACTTCATTCAAGCCGGTCTCGGGCAACGTGATGCCGCGCTTTTCCGGTATCTCGACCTTCATGCGGCTGCCCCATGTCAGCGATACCACCGGCGTCGACATCGGGCTGATCGGCGTGCCCTGGGACGGCGGCACCACGAACCGGGCGGGCGCCCGCCACGGGCCGCGCCAGATCCGCGACCTCTCGACCATGGTGCGCAACGTGCATCACCAGAGCCGCATCAAGCCCTTCGAGCTGTGCAACTGTGCCGATCTGGGCGACGTGCCGGTCAATCCGATCGATCTGCACGATACCCTGGCGCGGGTCGAGGCCTACTACAGGCGGGTGCACGAGGCCGGCGTGGTGCCGCTCAGCGCCGGCGGCGACCACCTGATCACCCTGCCGATCATGCGCGCGATTGCCAAGGACCGGCCGGTCGGCATGGTCCATTTCGACGCCCACACCGACACCTGGGACCGCTATTTCGGCGACAGCATCTATACCCACGGCACGCCCTTCCGCCGCGCGGTCGAGGAGGGCCTGCTCGATCCCAAGCGCACCGTGCAGATCGGCATCCGCGGCGCGCTCTACAGCGAGGGCGACAATGATTGGGGCGAGCAGCAGGGCATCCGGGTGATCACCATCGACGAGTTCTACGCGTGGTCGGCGACGGGCCGACCTACGTCAGCTTCGACGTCGACGGGCTGGACCCGGTCTATGCGCCGGGCACCGGCACGCCGGAGATCGGCGGCTTCACCACCTTCGAGGCCCAAACCATGCTGCGCGGACTCCAGGGGCTGGACTTGGTCGGCGGCGACGTGGTGGAGGTCGCTCCGCCCTTCGATCCGAGCGGCAACACGGCGATGGTCGGCGCGACCATGATGTTCGAGATCCTGTGTATTCTGTGTGACACCATCGCCGCGCGGCGGGGTTGAGGGAGGCGCCGGGTGGCCAAGACAAAAGCGATCATCGCCGCCATCGGCGCCCTGGTCTTGCTGACGGCGGTCCTCGCGCCGGGACCCGCCGGCGCCGAGCCCTTCAGGCTCGGTATTTCGACCTGGGTCGGCTACGGCCCGTTCTTCCTGGCCCGGAAGAAGGGCTACTTCAAGGAAGAGGGGCTCGAGCTCGACCTGGTCAAGGTCGAGGACGTCAAGGTCCGTTTCGCGGCGCTGGCCGCCGGCCGGATCGACGCCATGGCGACGACCGTCGACACCCTGCCGCTGTACCTCAGGCCGCGTGGCATTACGTACCAATACCTCTTCGCGATCGACGGCTCCAGGGGCGGCGACGGCGTGGTCGCCCACAAGGGGATCAAGAGCGTCGCGGACCTCAAGGGCAAGAGGGTCGCCTTCGCCGAGGGCTCGGTCTCGCAGTTCTTCCTCAACGTGCTGCTGAAGGAGGCCGGTCTCGAGCAGTCCGACATCGAGGCGGTCCATATGAGCGCCGGAGATGCCGGCAGCGCCTTCGTCTCCGGCGCGGTCGACGCGGCGGTCACCTGGGAGCCCTGGCTGACCCGCGGCAAGCGGACCGCGCATGGCCGGCTCCTGACCGACAGCTCCGAGAGACCGGGGCTGATCACCAATGTCGTCCTGGCCCCGGTCAAGGTCATCAGGGACCGGGAGGCCGAGATGAAGGCCCTCTACAGGGGCTGGAGCCGGGCGGTCGAGTTCGTCAGGTCCAACCCCAGGGAGGCCAACGCCATCATGGCCAAGGGACTGGGCGGCTGGCTCAGGAAGCCCGCGGCCTTCGCCGAGGCCCTCAGGGGCGTGGTCTACTACGACGCGGCGATGAACGCGGCCTTCTTCGGGACGGACGTGGCTCCGGGCGACCTCAGCAAGACGATACAGCAGGCGCTCGACGTCTGGTCGGGCCTCGGCAAGCTGCAGGTCCAGGTGAGACCCAGGGACCTGGTGAACTACAGCGTCGTGGACTAGCGGCCCGGCAAGGCGGCCCGCTCTTGGCGAAAGGCTTGAGGCCATGACGGTGATCGACGTCCATACCCACATGCTGGACCGGCAGTGGCTCGCGCTGCTGCGCGAGGCGGGCGCGCCGCGCTACGAGGTGGCCCCCGTGACCGAGGATCTGGAGGGCATCTACCGGGACGGCGCGCTCTTCATGACGCCGATGCCCGGCCATTTCGACTACGGGCTCAGGGTCCGGGACATGGACGCCGCCGGCGTCGACCTGGCGATCGTGTCGCTGACCTGTCCCAACGTCTATTGGGGCGCCGCCGAGGTCAGCCTGAAGGCCGCGCGGGTCATGAACGACAGCATGGCTGAGGGCCAGGCCGCGCATCCCGGGCGCATCCGCTGGATGGCCTCGCTGCCCTGGGAGTACCCGGACCTGGCGCTGGGCGAGCTGGAGCGCGCCTGCAAGGCGGGCGCGGTCGGCGTGATGGTGCTGGCCAACGTCGCCGGGCGCGCGCTGACCGAGGCGGCCTTCGCGCCGATCTGGGACGAGATCGACCGCCGGGCCCTGCCGGTGCTGGTCCACCCGACCGAGCCGCCGGGCACGCCCGAGATGGACATGCGCAGGTACAGTCTGGCCTCCACGGTCGGCTTCATGTTCGACACCACCCTGGCGGTCTCGCGCATGGTCTACGACGGCTTTCTCGATCGCTACCCGGACCTGAAGATCATCGCGTCCCACGCCGGAGCGACCCTGCCCTATCTCGCCGGCCGCATGGACCGCTCCTTCGAGATGACGATACCAAGCAGGGACGTCATCACGGCCCCGCCGTCGGACTACCTGCGCCGCATCTACTACGAC
>CAMYMY010000077.1 GCA_947259625.1 uncultured Kiloniellales bacterium
GTAGCTCAGTTGGTTAGAGCGCTGGCCTGTCACGCCAGAGGCCGCGGGTTCAAGTCCCGTCACTCCCGCCATCACTTTCGACCATTCTTCGACCGATTTTGCATTGCGCAAAACCGGCGCAGGGAGTGGGACCGTCCGAAGAAGGCACGACGTTTGTTGCTTTCCCCGGTCGAGCGATGGTTTTATATTCCGGGTATTCCGGGCTGACGGCGAGCGAAACTGCGTCGGCCGGTGCGGTTGCTGCAGTGCAATAACATTTGCTTGCCGGCGTGAGTCAGGGTAAGGAGTCCAGGGGGTCGGGAAATGGACGCGCTCTTACGGGAATACCTTCCAATCCTGATGTTTCTCGCCATCGCCATCGCGATGGCGGGCGCCATGGTCGCCGCATCCTACGTGATCGCGCGGCAGCGGCCGAACTCCGAAAAAGAGTCGGCCTATGAATGCGGCTTCGAGGCCTTCGACGATGCGCGCAGCAAGTTCGACGTCCGCTTCTATCTGGTATCGATCCTCTTCATCATCTTCGATCTCGAGGTGGCCTTCCTGTTTCCCTGGGCGGTTTCGCTCGGCGAAATCGGGCTGTTCGGATTCTGGTCGATGGTGATCTTTCTGGCCATCCTGACCATCGGCTTCATCTACGAATGGAGAAAGGGAGCCCTGGAATGGGAGTAGGGGCGCCGAGCGACAGCCAAGGCCACGCGCCGGTTCCACCTGGGCCCGAGCAGGACGCGATCCTGCGCCGCGTGACCGGCGAACTGCAGGACAAGGGATTCATCGTTGCCTCGATGGACAAGGTAGCCGCCTGGGCGCAGACCGGTTCGCTCTGGCCGATGACCTTCGGGCTGGCCTGCTGCGCGATCGAGATGATGCACAGCGCGTGCAGCCGCTACGACCTGGACCGCTTCGGGATCGTGTTCCGGCCGAGCCCGCGGCAAGCCGACGTGATTCTCGTGGCCGGCACCCTCACCAACAAGATGGCCCCCGCGTTCCGCAAGGTCTACGACCAGATGGCCGAACCGAGGTGGGTCATCTCCATGGGCTCCTGCGCCAATGGGGGCGGCTACTATCACTATTCCTACTCCGTGGTCCGAGGCTGCGACCGCATCGTGCCGGTCGACATCTACGTGCCAGGCTGTCCACCAACCGCCGAAGCGCTGCTCTACGGCATCATGCAGCTTCAAAAAAAGATCCGGCGCAGCGCCGGTCTCGCCCCGTAAACCCCGTCCCGCAGACGGTCTGGAACAGCTGACCGAGATGAACCAAGCCTTGATCGACTTAGGCGAGTATGTCGCCGCCGCCCTGCCGGGGGAAGTATCGGAACCGCGGGTCGCCCTGGACGAGCTCGCGGTTTGGACGGAGCCGGGGTCGGTCATAAAGCTCCTGACCTTTCTCAGAGACGACCAGAACTGCCAATTCAAGGAACTCGTCGACCTCACCGCGGTCGACTATCCAGAGCGCGAGAAACGCTTCGAGGTGGTCTACAACCTGCTCTCGCTCAAGCACAATCAGCGCATCCGCGTAAAGCTTGCCGCCGACGAGCAGACCCAGGTCCCCTCCGTCACGACGGTTTACAGCTCGGCCAACTGGTACGAGCGCGAGGTCTGGGACATGTACGGCCTGTTCTTCTCCGACCATCCGGATCTGCGCCGAATCCTGACGGACTACGGCTTCGAAGGCCATCCGCTGCGCAAGGACTTCCCGCTGACCGGCTACGTGGAGGTCCGCTACGACGAAGACAGCAAGCGCGTGGTCTACGAGCCGGTCAAGCTGGCTCAGGAATTCCGCAGCTTCGATTTCACGAGCCCCTGGGAGGGCATGCTGCATCCGCCGGGCGACGAGAAGGCGCAAGAAACCGAGGAGGGAGACGAAGCCTGATGGCCGAGGCGCAAATCAAGCCGCTGACCCTCAACTTCGGCCCCCAGCACCCGGCGGCCCACGGCGTGCTGCGCCTCGTGCTGGAGATGGACGGCGAGGTCATCGAGCGGGCCGATCCGCACATCGGCCTGCTGCACCGTGGCACCGAGAAGCTGATCGAGTACAAGACCTATCTTCAGGCGGTGCCCTATTTCGATCGGCTCGACTACACGGCCCCGATGGTCCAGGTGCACCCCTTCGTGCTCGCCATAGAGAAGCTCATGGGGATCGCGGTGCCCAAGCGCGCCCAGTACATCCGGGTGCTGTACAGCGAAATCACGCGGTTGATGAACCACATCCTGAACGTCACCGCCTTCGCCATCGACGTCGGTGCGATGACGCCCTTGCTCTGGGGCTTCGAGCAGCGCGAGAAGCTGTTGGAGTTCTATGAGCGGGTGTCCGGCGCGCGCATGCACGCGGCCTATTTCCGCCCCGGCGGGGTTCATCAGGATCTGCCGGCTGGTCTGCTGGAGGACATCGGACGGTTCTGCAAGAGCTTTCCCAAGGTCATCGACGATATCGAAACGCTTCTCACCGACAACCGGATCTTTCGGCAGCGGACCGTCGATATCGGCGTGGTCGGCGCCGAAGAAGCCTTCGACCTCGGGTTCTCGGGCCCTATGTTGCGCGCCTCCGGGGTGGCCTGGGACCTGCGTCGGGCGCAGAGCTACGAGTGTTACGACGAGCTCGATTTTCAGATTCCGGTCGGAAAGAACGGCGATTGTTTCGACCGCTATATGGTGCGCATGGCGGAAATGCGCCAGAGCGTGAAGATCATCGAGCAGTGCATCGAGCGCATGCCGGAGGGCCCGGTGCTGGTGCCAAACCACAAGGTCACGCCGCCGAAGCGGGGCGAGATGAAGCGCTCCATGGAGGCCCTGATTCAACACTTCAAGCTCTATACCGAGGGCTTTCACGTGCCGCCGGGCGAGACCTACACGGCGATCGAGGCGCCCAAGGGCGAGATTGGCGTCTATCTCGTCTCCGACGGGACGAACCGGCCCTACAGATGCAAGATCCGAACGCCCGCCTTTGTCCACCTTTCGGCCATGGACCGCCTGTGCCGCGGTCACATGCTGGCGGACAGCGTCGCGATCATGGGGGCCCTGGACATCGTGTTCGGCGAGGTCGATCGATGAAGGTGACTAGCCATCCCGTGGGCAAGGCCGGCGGCTTCGCATTCACGGCCGAGAACGAGGCGCGAGCCGGGCAGATCATTGCCCGCTATCCCGAGGGACGGCAGGCAAGCGCGGTGATCGCGCTGCTCGACCTGGCCCAGCGCCAGAACGGCAACTGGCTGTCCACCGAGGCCATAGAGTACGTGGCCAACAAGCTGGACATGGCACCCATCCGGGTGCACGAGGTCGTCTCCTTCTACACGATGTTCAACCAGAAGCCGGTCGGCAAACACTTCATCCAGGTGTGCCGCACGACGCCCTGTTGGCTGCGCGGTTCGGACGACCTGACCGGGACTTGCCTGCGCAAGCTCGGGACCAAGCTGGGGGAGACCAGCGACGACGGTCTGTTCACGGTGGTCGAGGTCGAATGCCTGGGGGCCTGCGCGAACGCGCCCATGGTGCAGATCAACGATCTTTACTACGAGGACCTGAGCCCCGAGCGCATGGCCGGGGTGATCGACGATCTCAAGGCTGGCAAGGAAATTCCCATGGGTTCGCAGACCGGCCGCCAAGGCTCGTCGCCGAACGGCGCGGCGGCTGCCGGCGTTGCCGCGATTGTCGAGGAAGCGCTTGTGGTCGGCGAGGACGATGGCGCCGAGCCTGCTGCGGATGAAGCCGCGGCGGCGAGTCACGATGCGCCGCCGACCGACGCGGATGCCGAAGAAAGCGTGGCCGGTGCTGACGAGCTTACCGGCGTGGACCAGGGGATGGTCACGGCCGACTCGCCTGCCGACGAAGATGTCGCTGTCGACGCGCCGGAGGTGGCGGCCGACGAGGATACGGCCGCGACGGCCCCGCGCGCGACCGACAAGGAGGCCTGATGCTCCAGGACAAGGACCGCATCTTCACGAACCTCTACGGCCAGGACGACTGGCGCCTGGACGGCGCACGCCGCCGCGGCGTATGGGACGGCACCAAGAAGCTGCTCGACCTGGGCCGCGACGAGATCATCGATCAGGTCAAGGCCTCGGAGCTGCGCGGGCGTGGCGGGGCTGGTTTCCCGGCTGGCCTCAAGTGGTCTTTCATGCCGAAAGAGAACGAGGGACGTCCGGCCTACCTGGTGGTCAACGCCGACGAGTCGGAACCTGGCACCTGCAAGGACCGCGAGATCCTGCGGTACGATCCGCAGCGATTGCTCGAGGGCTGTGTCGTGTCCGGCTTCGCCATGGGCGCCACTGCCTGCTACATCTACATCCGGGGCGAGTTCTTCAGCGAGGCCTCGCATGTCCAGCAGGCTATCGACGAGGCCTATGAGGCCGGATTGATCGGCAAGAACGCCTGCGGCTCGGGCTGGGACTACGACATCCATCTGCACCGCGGCGCGGGCGCCTACATCTGCGGCGAGGAAACCGCCCTCCTGGAGAGCCTGGAGGGCAGGAAAGGCCAGCCGCGCCTGAAACCACCGTTCCCGGCAGCCTGCGGACTCTATGGCTATCCGACCACGGTCAACAACGTCGAGACCATCGCCGTGGTGCCCGAGATCTTGCGCCGCGGCGTCACCTGGTGGACGTCGCTCGGCCGGCCCAAGAACACGGGGACCAAGATCTTCAGTATCTCGGGACACGTCGAAAAGCCGTGCAACGTTGAAGAGGTGATGGGTATTCCGCTCAAGGAGCTGATCGAAAAACACGCCGGCGGGATACGGGGCGGCTGGGACAACCTGCTGGCGGTCATCCCCGGCGGCTCGTCGGTACCCTGCATCCCGCGGTCGATCTGCGACACCGTGCTGATGGACTTCGATTCGCTCCAGGCGGTGAAGTCGGGCCTCGGCACCGCGGCGATCATCGTCATGGACAAGTCGACCGACATCGTCGCGGCGATCCAACGTCTGGCACACTTCTACATGCATGAAAGCTGCGGCCAGTGCACGCCCTGCCGCGAGGGCACCGGCTGGATGTGGCGCGTGCTGACCCGCATGATGACGGGCCGGGCCGAGTCGGAAGAGATCGACGTGCTGCTGGACGTTTCCCGGCAGGTCGAGGGCCATACCATCTGCGCCCTCGGCGATGCGGCCGCCTGGCCGATCCAGGGCCTGATCCGGCACTTCAGGCCCGAGTTGGAGCGGCGCATCAAGAGGTACAAAGAAACCGGCCGGGCGGCGGCGGAGTAGGGAGCGGAACATGCCGAAGCTGACCATAGACGGCCGGGAGATCGAGGCGGCCAGCGGCTTGACGGTGATTCAGGCCTGCGAGCTGGCCGGCATCGAGATTCCCCGATTCTGCTATCACGAGCGCCTCTCGGTGGCCGGCAACTGCCGCATGTGCCTGGTCGAGATGGAGCGCTCGCCCAAGCTGATCGCGTCCTGCGCCATGCCGGTCGCCGACGGCATGGTGATCCGCACCGATACCCCTGCCGTTCAGAAGGCCCGCAAGGGGGTCATGGAGTTCCTGCTGATCAACCACCCCCTCGATTGCCCGATCTGCGATCAGGGCGGCGAGTGCGACCTGCAGGACCAGGCCATGGCCTACGGTTTCGATCGCGGGCGCTACGAGGAGAACAAGCGCGCGGTCGCGGACAAGTACATGGGCCCGCTGATCCAGACGATCATGACGCGTTGCATCCACTGCACGCGCTGTGTGCGCTTCAGTACGGAGGTCGCGGGCGTCGAGGAGATGGGGGCGCTCGGCCGCGGCGAACACGTGGAGATCACGACTCTCGAAAAGGCCGTCGGATCGGAACTCTCGGGCAACCTGGTCGACGTCTGCCCGGTCGGCGCCTTGACCTCCAAGCCCTACGCCTTCTCCGCACGTTCCTGGGAGCTGCGCAATACGGACAGTGTGGACGTGCTGGACGCCGTCGGCTCCAACATCCGAGTGGATTGCCGTGGACGCGAGGTCATGCGCGTGCTGCCCCGCCTGCACGAGGATGTCAACGAGGAGTGGATCGCCGACAAGACGCGCTATGCCTGTGACGGCCTGCGCCGTCAGCGTCTCGACCGCCCCTATGTACGAAATGCCGAGGGCCGGCTCGTGGCCGCCACCTGGGGGGAGGCGTTCAAGGCGATCGCCGGGCGCCTGGGCGGTTTGAGCGGCGAGAAGATCGCGGCGGTGGCCGGGGACCTCTGCGATGCCGAGTCCATGCTGGCGCTCAAGGACTTGATGGGCACGCTGGGTTCGCCCAACCTCGAATGCCGTCAGGACGGCGCCAAGCTCGACCCTGGGACCCGTGCCGGCTACCTGTTCAATACCGGTATCGCCGGCATCAAGCAGGCAGACGCCGTGTTGCTGGTCGGCACGAACCCGCGCTGGGAAGCCGCCATGATCAATGCCCGGCTGCGCAGGCGCTTCCTCGCGGGCGGCCTCGAGGTCGGGCTGATCGGCCCGGCGGTCGATTTGACCTACCCGGTCGAGTCCCTGGGTGCCGGACCCGAGACCCTGAAGCAGCTGGCGGACGGCAAGGGCGCCTTCGCCAAAAAGCTCAAGTCGGCCGAGCGGCCGATGGTCGTGCTGGGCAGCGGCGCGCTGGCCCGCCCGGACGGCGCCGCGGTGCTGGCGCTCGGCCGCAAGCTGGCCGATACCTTCGGCATGGTGCGCGACGACTGGAACGGCTTCAACGTGCTGCACCGCGCGGCCGCGCGGGTCGGGGCACTCGACCTGGGCTTCGTTCCGGGCGAGGGCGGGCGCGACCTTGTCGGTATCCTCGAGGGTGCCGCGTCCGGCGCCGTCGAAGCGGTCTACCTGCTGGGCGCTGACGAGCTCGACCTGTCCCCGCTGGACAAGGCCTTCGTGATCTACCAAGGCCATCACGGCGACGCCGCCGCGCACTTGGCCGACGTGATCCTGCCCGGCGCGGCCTATACCGAGAAGAACGGCACCTACGTCAACACCGAGGGGCGGGTGCAGCTCGGCCGGCTGGCCGCCTTCCCGCCCGGCGAGGCGCGCGAGGACTGGACGATACTGCGGGCGCTCTCCGAGGTGGTTGGCGAGCGGCTGCCCTACGACAACCTGGGCCAGCTGCGCCAGCGCCTGATCGGGGTCAACCCGGTCTTCGCCGCGGTCGATCAGGCGGAGCGCGCGCCTTGGGAGCCTTTCGGCCAGGAGGGACCGGTCGACCCGGCGCCCTTCGAACTGCCGATCGACGACTATTACCGGACCGACCCGGTCAGCCGGGCCTCGGAAACCATGGCCAGGTGCAGCGCGGAGCTGCTGCCCGCCGCTCGGGAGGCGACCGGAACCGATGGCTAGCTTCGTGGATTGGATCGTCGGCTGGGTTGACTGGTTCGTCACCTGGACTTTCTGGGACAGCTATACCGGCCAGGGGACGATCATCGTCGCGCAGGTCCTGGCGGTCCTGGCGCCGCTGCTGCTCGCGGTCGCCTACCTGACCTACGCCGAGCGCAAGGTGATCGGCGCCATGCAGCTCAGGAAGGGCCCCAACGTCGTTGGGTGGTTCGGCCTGCTCCAGCCCATCGCCGACGCCGCCAAGCTGCTGTTCAAGGAAACCATCTTGCCGGCCGGGGCGAACCGGGTGATCTTCGTCGCGGCGCCGATGGTGACCTTCATCCTGGCCATGATCGGTTGGGCGGTCATTCCCTTCGGCGAGGGGCTCGTGCTCTCCGACCTGAATGTCGGGATCCTTTACCTCTTCGCGATCTCCTCGCTGGGCGTCTACGGCGTGATCATGTCCGGCTGGGCCTCCAACTCGAAGTATCCATTCCTGGGCGCCTTGCGCTCGGCGGCGCAGATGGTGTCCTACGAGGTCTCAATGGGCTTCGTGATCATCACCGTGCTGATCTGCGTCGGCTCGCTCAACCTGACCGACATCGTGATGGCGCAGAAGACGGTCTGGTTTTGCGTGCCGCTGCTGCCGATGTTCGTGATCTTCTTCATCTCGACCCTGGCGGAGACAAACCGTTCGCCCTTCGACCTGCCGGAGGGCGAGTCGGAGATCGTCGCCGGCTTCTTCCTCGAATATTCCTCGATGACCTTCGCGCTCTTCTTTCTGGGCGAGTACGCCAGCATGCTTCTCATGGGCGCGATGACCTCGATCTTGTTCCTGGGTGGTTGGCTGCCGCCGATCGATATCGCGCCGTTCAACTGGATCCCGGGGCCGATCTGGTTCTTCGGCAAGATTGCGGCCTGCATGTTTGTCTTTCTTTGGGTGCGCGCGACGTTCCCGCGCTATCGCTACGACCAGCTGATGCGGCTCGGCTGGAAGGTCTTCCTGCCGTTCTCGCTGCTCTGGGTGGTGCTGACCGCCGGCTTCCTGTTTGCCTTCGACCTGGTGCCGAATAGGTAGGAACGTGGAGACCTTGCCATGCTCGAAGGGCAGACTATGGTATGCGCCGCCGCGCCGGCGGCAGGGGTGAAGGGACGACGCTGATGGGTATGATCGATCGCGGCTTACGCAGTCTGCTGCTCGGCGAGTTGCTGTCGGGCATGTCGCTCACCCTGCGCTATTTCTTCAGGCCCAAGGTGACCTTGAACTACCCCTACGAGAAGGGTCCCTTGAGCCCGCGGTTCCGCGGTGAGCACGCGCTGCGCCGCTACCCGAACGGCGAGGAACGCTGCATCGCCTGCAAGCTCTGCGAGGCGATCTGCCCGGCCCAGGCGATCACCATCGAGGCCGGCCCGCGCCGCAACGACGGAACAAGGCGCACTGTGCGTTACGACATCGACATGGTGAAGTGCATCTATTGCGGTTTCTGCCAGGAGGCCTGCCCGGTTGACGCCATCGTCGAGGGGCCGAATTTCGAATTCGCCACCGAGACCCGGGAAGAACTCTATTTCGACAAGGAAAAACTTCTGGCCAACGGCGACCGCTGGGAGCGCGAACTGGCGCGCAACCAGGCACTGGATGCGGCATACAGATGACCCGCCTCATATCTCTCCAATTGGTTTCTGGACGTGGCTGCGTCGCGCCGCTAAGAGGTGACGGCCAACCCGGGCTGGACGCATCATGATCCTCAAGCCGCTGTTCTTCTACCTTTTCTCCTTCGTCACCATAGGCGCTGCCTTCATGGTGATTTCATCGCGCAATCCCGTTCATTCGGTGCTGTTCCTGATCCTGGCGTTTTTCAATTCGGCCGGCCTGTTCGTTCTGCTCGGCGCCGAATTTCTGGCGATGATCCTGGTTGTGGTCTATGTCGGCGCGGTTGCCGTCTTGTTCCTGTTCGTGGTGATGATGCTCGACGTCGATTTCGCCGAACTGCGGCAGGGCTTCCTCCAATATCTGCCGGTCGGGGCAACGATCGGTCTGGTGCTGATGGTCGAGTTGATTGCTGTCCTGGCGGGGACGGTCGTCAATGCCAATGTGGCGGCCGACGCGGTCACGCCGATTCCGCCGCTGGCGGAAAAATCCAATATCGAGGCGATCGGAGCGCTGCTCTACACCAAATATATCTACTTCTTCCAGACGGCGGGTCTGGTGTTGCTGGTGGCGATGATCGGCGCCATCGTTCTGACCCTGCGCCACAAGGAGGGCGTCAAGCGCCAGAACGTCGCCGCCCAGGTGGCCAGAACCCCTGAAACGTCGATCGAGGTCGTTCAGGTCAAATCGGGCAAGGGGATATAGCCAGGATGGACATCGCGCTGGGCCATTATCTGACTGTCGCCGCCGTGCTGTTCACGCTCGGCATTTTCGGCATCTTCCTGAACCGCCAGTACGTCATCATCATCCTGATGTCGGTGGTACTGATCCTGCTTGCGGTGAACATCAACCTGGTGGCGTTTTCGTCGTTCCTGGGCGATCTGACGGGGCAGATATTCGCGCTGCTGGTGCTGACGGTGGCGGCCGCGGAGGCGGCAATCGGTCTGGCGATCCTCGTGGCGTTCTTCCGCAACCGCGGTTCGATCGCGGTTGAAGACGTCAATATGATGAAAGGCTGACGCCGGTGTATTCCTTTATCGTCTTTCTGCCGCTTCTGGGCGCCCTGCTGGCCGGGGCGATTTCCGTCCGTGGCGCCATGGCGAGGGTAAGCGGCGAGCCGCATCAGAACGATCATGACGACGATCACGGTCATCATGACGCCTGGGGATCGCGCGGCGCGGAACTGATCACCTGCACGTTCATGGTGATAGCGGCGCTGCTGTCGTGGATCGCTTTTTTCGATTTCTGGACCGGTGACGGCACGGCTTTTACCGAACCGGTTATGACCTGGGTCGCATCCGGAGCGCTGACCGCGGAGTGGGCACTCAGAATCGATACGCTGACGGTCGTCATGCTTGTGGTGGTCAACACCGTGTCGAGCCTCGTTCACATCTACTCGATCGGCTACATGTCCCACGATCCGCACCGGCCGCGATTTTTTGCCTACCTTTCGATGTTCACCTTCGCCATGCTGATGCTGGTGACGGCGGATAATCTGCTGCAGCTTTTTTTCGGCTGGGAAGGCGTCGGCCTGGCATCGTATCTGCTGATCGGCTTCTGGTTTCACAAACCGTCCGCGAATGCCGCCGCGATCAAGGCGTTTATCGTCAACCGGATCGGCGACTTCGGTTTCGCCCTCGGCATTTTCGGGATCTTCGTCATATTCGGATCGATCAATTTCGATACGATCTTCGCCAATGCGGAGGCTATCGCCGCCGGCGAGGACGTGGCGCTGAGCATATTCGGGCATGACTATGCCGGCGGCGATGCCGTTCTGACGATCATCTGCGTGCTGCTGTTTGTCGGCGCGATGGGCAAATCCGCGCAGGTTCCGCTGCACACCTGGCTTCCGGACGCCATGGAAGGCCCGACGCCGGTCTCCGCCCTGATCCATGCAGCGACAATGGTGACGGCGGGCGTGTTCATGGTGGCGCGGCTTTCACCGATTTTCGAACTGAGTGAAACCGCACTACTGGTCGTTGTGCTGATCGGGGCGTTCACCGCGCTTTTCGCGGCATCCGTCGGGCTGGTGCAGAACGATATCAAGCG
>CAMYMY010000078.1 GCA_947259625.1 uncultured Kiloniellales bacterium
AGCCTTGGAAACCGACATGACGCCGGCACAGCTCGCCGAAGCGGAGCGGCTGACGCGATCGTGGCTCAAAAAGCACAAGAAGAAAGATTAGGGCGGGGGCCGGCAAGGCGTTCGGCAGGCGCCTATACTGACCCAAACATCCCTGGTATTTCTATGGGAATTGCGGACGCTCCGCGGGGCCCGACACTATTTCCGTTGCGTATCGCATGACCCGGCGCGGCGGACGCCGGATCCAGGGGGGAGGATGCACACACCCGAAGTTTCGTTCCTGCCGCCGGACAAGATCGCGGTGATGCGCGGCAAGGTGCTGGAGCTGCTCGAGCAGCGCGGCGTCCAGATGGAGCATCCCGAGGTGACCCGGCGCCTGGCCGAGGCCGGCGCGGCCGTCGACGGCGACACGTCGAACGTGCGCTTTCCCGCGGCCTTTATGGAAGAGGTGCTCAGCCGGACGCCCAAACGGGTCGAGCTATTCGGCCGGGACGGCGCCCGGAGGCTGGAAATCCCCCGCCCCGAGGGCGGATTCCTGCTGCGCACCGGAACCGGCGCCCACGGCTACCTGGATCCGGAGACCAGGTCCTACCGCAAAGTGACCGCGACCGACGCGGCCGCCTGGGCCAGGCTAGCCGACGTGCTGGACGAGGTCGATTTCTGCGCCTTTCCCTTCGTCGACGACGTGCCGGTGCCGAGCGCCGACTTGCACGGGCTGATGGCGGTCCTCGGCAACACCCGCAAGCACGCCTGGATCCAGCCCTATACCGCCGAAAGCGTCGAATACCTGCTGAACCTGGCCGCGGCCGCCGCCGGCGGCGAGCAGGCCCTGCGCGACGCCCCGGGCGTCAGCATCATCGCCACGGCGCTGACCCCGCTCTCGGTCAAGTTCATGGACCTGGAGGTGATCCGGTTGGCCGCGCGCTTCGGCGTGCCGGTGCACGCCTGCAGCCTGCCGAGCGCGGCCGGCACCGCGCCCATTACCATGCCGGCCACGGTGCTCATGGCCGCGGCCGAGATCCTGGCCCTGCTGGCGGCGGCGCAGGTCATGGAGCCGGCGGTCCCGGTGATCGCCACGCCGCTCGTCTTCGCCCTCGACATGCGCACCGGCCGGGGCCTGCAGTCCAGCGTCGAGGCCATGCAGGGGGCCGCCACCGCGGTGCAGCTCATGAAGCAGGGCTTCGGCCTGCTTCAGGTAGTGGTCGGTGAGTCCATGACCGAGCGGGCCCTGCTCGGCCTGCTGACCGGCCTCGCCCGGGCGGACATCCTGGGCGGCGCCGGGCAGCTCGAGGTGGCCACCGCGATCAGCCCGGTGCAGCTCTGCATCGACGACGAGCTCGCCGCCATGATCCGGCGCCTGCTCCGCGGCCTCGAGGTGGACGACGACACCCTGGCCTGGGACGAGCTCTCGGCGGTCGCCCCGGGCGGCCACTTCCTGGCCACGCAGCACACCTTGCGCCACTGCCGGGAGGGCTTTCTGCCCAAGCTGTTCACCCGCCTGCCCCGCGACGCCTGGGAGGCCAAAGGCGAAGGCGACCTGGCCGCGCGGGCACGCGAACGCTGCCGGGCGCTGCTCAGCGAGCCTGCGCCCGAACCGGTGCCCGAGGATACGTGCAGAGAGATGGCCGCCGTCGTCGCGGCGGCGGACCGCCGGCTCGCCGGGACCGGCTGACGAGGAGAGGCGCCATGGCCCTGGACGACATCTACGACTCCATCCTCGCCTTCGACGCCGATCGGACGGCCGAACTGGTGCGGGGGGAGCTGGCGGCCGGCACCGAGGTCCGCGCGATCCTGGACGAGGCGCTGATCGCCGCCATGGACGAGGTGGGCGCGCAGTTCAGCGAAGGCGTGCTCTTCGTGCCCGAGATGCTGATGGCAGCCATGGCCATGAAGGGGGGCCTGGAGATCCTGCGCCCGCACCTCTCGGCGAGCGAGGCCAAGCCGGCCGGCGTCGTGGTCATCGGCACGGTCAAGGGCGACATGCACGATATCGGCAAGAGCCTGGTCGGCATGATGCTGGAAGGCTCCGGGTTCCAGGTGATCGACCTCGGCATCGACGTGCCGGCCGAGCGCTTCCTCGCGGCGGCCGAGGCGCACCAGGCCGACATCGTCGGCCTCTCGGCCCTGCTGACCACCACCATGCCCGCCATGCAGGCGACCGTTTCCCGGTTCCGCGAGCGCAACGCCGGCCCCCGGATCATCGTGGGCGGCGCGCCGGTCAACCAGGCCTTCGCCGAGCGTATCGGCGCCGACGGCTACGGCGAGGACGCCCCCGGCGCCGTGGCGCTTGCCCGCCGGCTGGTGGCCGATCGATGAGCGATCAGCCCCCGACGGTTCGGAGCAGCCGGCGGTAGAGCGGCTTGGCGACGAGCGGCAGCAGATAGACCGGGATCTGGGCCATGGCCACGTAGAGCGCCAAGTCCGGGCCGAGCAGACCGCCGGCCAGAACCAGCATCAGCGCCATGTTGCGGTTGCCCAGCGAGAGCCCCATGGAAAAGGCCGTTCGCCGCCCGCGCCGCCAGTAGATCAGCGCGCCCAAGGCCTGGAAACCGGCGTTGAAGGCCACGGCGGCGGCCAGAAACAGGGCGACGGTCATCGGCTCGGCGAGCAGGCGGGCGGTCACGCCGTCCATCATGGCCAGTGCCGCGAACACCAGGATCACCACGTTGGCACCGTCGAGCCGTTCGGCCTGCCGCGCGATCATGCCGGCCGGCAGCAGGCGCCGCAGGCTCCAGGCAGCGGCGAAGGGCAGGCCGATGAAGAGCGCGAAGCGCGCGAAGAAGGCGCCGAGGTCGACCGCGAGATCGAGTCCGACCAGCCAGAACAGGACCGGGGTCAGGGTGAACGGCAGGAAGAATGTGGTCGCCGTCACCAGCAGCACCGCGAGCGGTGCATCGAGGCCGATCAGCTGGGCGAGCGCCGCGGAGGCGACCAGCGACGGCGCCGCGCCGTTCAGCACCAGCGCGTGGGTCAGGCCCGCCGGCAGGCCGGCGAAGAGCGTCAGGCCCCAGACCACGATCGGTGAGATTACCAGGTGCCAGCCGGTGGCGAGCGCCGCCGCGCCGGGCCGGCGGGCATAGGCGGCGAGCCGCGACCAGTCGAGGCGCAGCAGCGACACGGCGAGCAGCAGCGCAACCAGGGCCCCGAGCGCCGGGCGAACCGCCGTGGCCAGATCGGGCAGCGCCAACCCGAGGAAGACGCCGCCGGCGAGAAACGGCGGGGCGTTCCGGCCAACGAATGCGAGCAGGCGAGCGGGCATGGCGGTTGCACCCATGCGGTGGACAGTTCGGTCGATCCCCCTGGCGGCGGGACTGCCGCCCGCGACCCCGCCGCAAGGTAACGCATTCAGGGTTTCTTAACCACGCCCGCGGAAAAATGTCCCCCGCGACGAGACTTGCCGGACCCAGGCATGGACCGTCGACCCGGCTCCCCGGCACAGGAATGACCATGTCCCAAGATCTCATGAGCGAACACACCGCCGAGCTGATGCTTTTGCTCTACGACGACGGCGTCGATCGTGACGAACTGAAGGCCCTGGTGGGCAGCGCCTTCAAGGACGGCATCGAATACACGATCAAGCGCATGAGCGACAATCGGGACAGCGCCTAACCCCGCTGGAACCGTTGGCCCGCCGACTTTCAGGGCGCCGCCATCGGGGCCGGTCCGGCGGCCTCCCGATTTGGAGAATCTGGAGCGGGTGAAGGGAATCGAACCCTCGTCGTAAGCTTGGGAAGCTTCTGCTCTGCCATTGAGCTACACCCGCGTCCCAGGGATGGCCGGAAAACTACGAGCTTCACAGGCCGCGCGCAAGACTCTGGGAACCGCAGCCCGGGTCGTTAACCAAGTTGGCGGGGTCGATACGGTGGACGCGAGCCGTTCGCAGGCCAATGATTCCGCGGCCGCCCTGCTGTTCCCGCAGGTCGTGGGGTAGTGGAGATCCTCGGCCAACGGTTGGTGGCCCGCGAGGCTTTGTTAATCTTTTTAGGGTAGCACTTGGCCGGCGACCGCCCCGAAGGCGGCGCTTGGCGGGAGTCTGGAATGCAGGTCCTCTACGTCGAAGACGATAAACTGATGGCCAAGAACGTGGAGCTGATCCTCCAGAAGGAGGGTCATTTCTGCCACACCGCCGACCGGGGCGAGCGGGCGGTCGAGCTCGCCAAACGCAACGCCTACGACATCATCATCCTCGACATCATGCTGCCCGATTTCGACGGCTACGAAGTCATCGAGCGCCTGCGCGCGAGCGGAATCGACACGCCCTACCTGATACAATCGGGTCTGGTCGATCGCGATACCCGACCGGACGGGCTGGGGTTCGGGACCGACGAGTTCCTGATAAAGCCGTTCGATGGGGTCGAACTGATCGAGAGCATGGAACGCGTCATAGCAGACGCCAAACAACACAGCGCCCCGAAACGCGATACCAACCCTGACGGTCAGGAACTGCCACGCCACCTTGGCCCCGAGAAGAGACGACACAGGCGATTCGCCACTATCAAGGCCGCCAAGATCATTCACAAGAAGATCCAGACGGACTGCATCATCCTCAATATTTCCCATGGTGGCGCTGCGATCAGGCTGCCCAAGAACAAGCTAAACTGCCCCGAGAACTTCGCCCTGAAACTGCAGTCCGAACCGTTGCACTACTGCCAGGTCTGCTGGCGGTTCCAGGACAAGATCGGCGTCAAGTTCATCGGGCGCTGACCGGGTTCCGGCGGCCGGCCGGGCCGCGAAATCCACCTGACGTCACCTTGCTCTTCCTGCTGGGGGCAGGGGCAACCAGGGCCAGGGAGATGCTTGGCCCGGGGTGCGGGGAGGCGTAATATGGCCCGGGCGCAGCGGCGAACCGAGGAGGTCGCGGGCCATGTACAGCGAAACGACGCATTCGATCCGCGTCACGGTCGAACCGATGTACCTGGAGGAGCAGTCCTCGCCCAGCAACAACCACTATGTCTGGGCCTATCACGTGCGGATCGAGAACACCGGCGGCGATACCGTGCAACTGCTGACCCGGCACTGGAAGATCACCGATTCCCTCGGCCGGGTCCAAGAGGTGCGCAGCGCCGGGGTCGTGGGCGAGCAGCCGGTCCTGCCCCCGGGCCAGGCCTTCGAGTACACCAGCGGCACGCCGCTGCCGACGCCTTCGGGAATCATGGTCGGGTCCTACGGCATGGCGGCGGAAGACGGCCAACGCTTCGACGTGGCCATTCCGGCCTTCTCGCTTGACAGCCCGCACCAACCGGTGCAGTTGAACTGATCCGGGGCCGCACCGAAACAAGCCAAATCGTGCTAGACTTGCGGCCGTGGGCCGCTTTGCGCAGCGGTGCGGCGATGTCCCGGGCCGCTGGATTTGTGCAGTGGATCATCGACCGGAAGGGAAGGCTACCATGACCTCCAGCGACGTCGCCCAGGTTGACAAGGGTGTCCGCGCCGAGGCGAGCGGGCGCCCAACGCGCGCCGAGGCCGAGCAAGCCGTCGAAACCCTGATTCGCTGGGCCGGCGACAATCCCCTGCGCGAAGGGCTGCTCGCCACGCCGAAGCGCGTCGTCAACGCCTACGAGAGCTTCTTCTCGGGCTACGGCCAAGACCCGGTCGAGCTGCTGCAGCGCACCTTCGAGGAGATCGACGGCTACGACGAAATGGTGTTGCTGCGCGACATCCGCTTCGAGTCGCACTGCGAGCACCACATGCTGCCGATCATCGGCAGGGCGCACGTCGCCTACCTGCCGAAAAAGCGTGTGGTGGGTATCAGCAAGCTGGCGCGCGTGGTCGAAACCTATGCGCGGCGCCTGCAGATCCAGGAGAAGATGACTGCCCAGATCGCCAACTCCATCAACGAGGTGCTCGAGCCGCAGGGCGTGGCGGTCGTGATCGAGGCGGAGCACCAATG
This sequence comes from uncultured Kiloniellales bacterium, assembly GCA_947259625.1. Lineage (GTDB taxonomy): Bacteria > Pseudomonadota > Alphaproteobacteria > Kiloniellales > JAKSDN01 > CAMYKD01. The sequence continues at coordinate 5,879 of CAMYMY010000078.1, forward strand.
CATGACCACCCGCGGCGTGCACAAGCCGGGCGTCGCGATGGTGACCAGCCGAATGCTCGGCCGCTTCCGCAGCGACGCCCGGAGCCGCCGAGAGTTCCTCTCCCTGATCGGGTCACCGTCGGGGGCTAGGGGCCTGCAGGGCGCCTGAGCCGGGTGCCCCGACCGGCCGGCAATCGGCTCGTCTTCTCATGATCGACTTTCGTCCCATCGCCTTCGTGCTCGGTATCCTGCTGGCCATCCTGGCGCTTGCCATGCTGATTCCGGCCTCGGTCGATGCGGCGATCGGCCATCCCGACTGGCAGGTCTTCACCGCCGCGGCCGGCGTGACGCTTTTCATCGGCGGCGCGCTGGTCCTGACCAGCCGTTCGGGGTGGAGCGCGTTCACCCTGCGCCAGGGCTTCATCATGACCAACCTGGCCTGGCTGGTGACCGCCACCTTTGGCGCCCTGCCCTTCGCGTTCTCCGAGCTGGAGCTGAGCTATACCGACGCATTCTTCGAATCCATGTCCGGCGTCACGACGACGGGATCGACGGTGATCACCGGCCTCGACGCGGCGCCGCCGGGCATCCTGCTGTGGCGCGCGATCCTGCAGTGGCTGGGCGGCATCGGCATCATCGTCATGGCGGTCGCCGTCCTGCCGATCCTGCAGGTCGGCGGCATGCAGCTGTTCCGCGTCGAGGCCTTCGAGACCGACAAGGTGGCACCCCGGGCCGCGCAGATCGCCGGCAGCATCAGCATTGTCTACGTGTTCCTGACCGGCGTGGCCTGGATCGTGCTCTGGGCGCTCGGCATGTCCAGCTTCGAGGCCGTGGCGCACGCCATGACTTCGATCGCCACCGGTGGGTTCTCGACCTCCGACGGCTCGCTCGGACACTTCAACAGTGCCGCCATCGACTGGTCCGTCAGCCTGTTCATGATTCTCGGCAGCCTGCCCTTCGTGCTCTACTTGCGCGCGGCGCGCGGCAACCTGCTCCTGATCCTGCGCGACAGCCAGGTGCGCGTGCTGCTCGGTATCCTCGCGGTAGCCATTTCCCTGACCTGCCTCTGGCTCTGGCAGAAGGACATCATGGATCTTGGCGGCGCGCTGCGCTACGCCACATTCAACGTGATCTCCGTCATGACCGGCACCGGCTACGCCACGGCCGATTTTGGCCAATGGGGCGGCTTCGTCCTGACCATCATGTTTTTGCTCATGTTCATCGGCGGCTGTGCCGGGTCGACCACCTGCGGCATCAAGATCTTCCGTTTCCAGGTACTCTACGCCACGGCCAAGGTGCAGCTCAGCCGCCTCATGCATCCGAACGGCGTCTTCGTTCCCTACTACAACAAGCGGCCGATCCCGGAGACCGTCGCGGCCTCGGTGATGGGCTTTTTCTTCCTGTTTATCACCTCGTTTGCCCTGCTGGCCGTCGCGCTCGATATCATCGGGCCGGCCGGGACCTTCGCGCCCCTGCCCGACGAGGCGAAGTGGTGCCTCTCGGCCGGCATGCTGCTCGGCCGGCTCGAGCTGTTCACCGTGCTGGTGCTGCTGGTACCCGATTTCTGGCGCAGTTGAGGGAAGCCACCCCGAGTATGACGTCTGCGCGCCTCTCCCCGCGGCAACTGATCGACCGGCTGGTCGGCTTCGACACCACCTCGGCTAAGTCGAACCTGACCCTGATCGATTTCGTCGAGGCCTACCTGAGCGGCCACGGCGTGCCGGCTCGGCGCACGGTCGATCCCTCGGGCCAAAAGGCCAACCTCTTCGCCACGTTGGGTCCGGAGGCCTCTGGCGGCGTGGTGCTCTCCGGCCACACCGACGTGGTCCCGGTCGATGGCCAGTCGTGGGCCGGCGACCCCTTCGCCGTGGCCGAGCGGAACGAATGCCTCTACGGCCGCGGCACGGCGGACATGAAGAGCTTCCTGGCGGTCGCGCTCGCCCTGGTGCCCGACGCGCTGGCCGCCGGCCTCAAACTGCCGATCCACCTGGCCCTCAGCTACGACGAGGAGGTCGGCTGCCTCGGCGTCGGCGGGCTGATCGCCGACGTCAAGGCGAACCTCCCCTCGCCGCGCATCGTGATCATCGGCGAGCCGACCTGCATGAAGCTCGTCACCGCCAACAAGGGCATCGCGGGCTTCGAGACGCGAATCACCGGCAAGGAAGCCCACTCGAGCCAGCCGCATCGCGCCGCCAACGCGATCGTCGCGGCCGCCGAGCTGATCGGCTTCCTGGCCCGCCTGGCCGAGGAGAAGCGCCGCACGGCCCCGCGCGACGACCGTTTCGAGCCGCCCTACACGACGTTCAACGTCGGCACGGTCGCCGGCGGCAACGCGCTCAACATCGTGCCGCGGCACGCGCGCTTCGCCTGGGAGTTTCGGCTGCTGCCGGGCGACGACGGGGAGGAGATCGTGGCCCGCTTCGAGCGCTTCGCCGAGCAGGAGGTCCTGCCGCGCCTCCGGCAGACCGCCCCGGAGGCCGAGATCGTGACGGAGGCGCTCGCCCGGGTCCCGCCTCTCGTCCCGGAATCGGACTCGCCTGCGGAGGCGCTCATCCGTCTGTTGACCGGCGCCAACCGCGCCGAGGCCGTCTGCTTCGCAACCGAGGGCGGACTGTTCCAGGAAGCCGGCTTCTCCACCGTGATCTGCGGCCCCGGCTCGATCGACCAGGCCCACCGTCCGGACGAGTTCATCGAGCTGGCGCAGGTCGACGCCTGCGAGGCCTTCCTGCGCAAGCTGATCGCCTGGGCGGCCGGGAACTCTTAAGGCCTTGGCCCGCTAGGCACTTCCGCCGCCACACGGTTGGCGTATCCCAGGCCGGGATTCCCGGAGGGAGCGGCGGTTGCGAAGGTCAGACTTCAGCTTGGAACGCGCGTGTTACGCGGCGGCGGCGCGGGCCAGGAGGACCAGGAACAGGATGACGATGGCCACGACCGGCAAGAGAACGTGGTCTTTGCTGTTCGGCGACTGGCTGGGCGGTGGAGAGGACATGTTCGGCATACTGCCTTCAGGCTGGATCGTTGCGCGTTCTGCGGGACCATAAATATCCGAGCCGGGTTAGAGAACGATTAACGGCAGGCGGGAGGGCCGCCTCGCCCCAGCGAACCGGGCGTGTTTTCCCGGCTCGCCAACCGCTGGTCCCGGAGCGCTCTCACCCGCGGAGGGCCGACAGCTGATCGCCGTAGCCGCTCGGGTCGATGGCGATGTCCAACAGCGCCGGGCCCTCGCCGGCCAAGGCGTCCTCGAGGGCCGGCGACAAGGGCTCTTCCGGCGCGAGCCGACGCGCCCTGCACCCGAGTGCACCCGCCGCCGCGGCAAAGTCGACCCTTGGATAGCGCACCCCGCGGCTTTCGCGCTGCCGCCGCTGCTGCTTGATGTCGATCAGCGAGAGCGCTGCATCGTTGAGGACCACGACGACGATGGGACAGCGCCGCTCGACCGCCGTCGTCAACTCGGACAGGCACATCATCAATCCGCCGTCTCCGGTCACGGCGACGACGGGCCGTTCCGGCTCCTGCAAGGCGGAGGCGATGGCCGCCGGCAGCGCGAACCCCATGGTCGACAGGCCGTTGGATTTGAGAACGCCAAACGGCTCCTCGGCCCGCCAGAAACCCATGGCGCTGAACATGTGAGCCCCGGAGTCGACGGTAAGCCGGCACCCGGCCGGCGTTTCCCGGGACAGCGTTTCGATCACCGTTTGCGCCGTATGTCCCTGGCCGGTCATGGCCAGGCGGGCTCGCATGCCGTCGCGAAGGGCCGCGATCTCGGACCGGCTCCACCCGGACGCCCGATCGACCGCGAGGAGTCCCTGGACCGTTTCGGCCAGGCGCCCGACGACGCGGCATTTGGTTGCCGCCGGCGGCGGCTGCCCCTCGGCCGACCTCAGGTCAAGAATCGGCGCATCGTAGCGCCACGCCCCTGGAATGATCTCGACCGGGTCCAAGCCAAAAAGGACGATCAAGTCCGAACGCCGGATGCACTCCGCCTCGGCCGCCGCCCCGGTGAAGAGGCCGACGGCGTTCGGGTGGGAGTCGGGCAGGACACCCTTCGCCTTGTAGCTGAGAAGCACCGGACAGGAGAGGGCCTCGGCCAGCCGGCGTAGGGCGGACGGAGTCTCGCCGTGGCGGGCTTCCAGCCCGACGAGCAGGACCGGCCTGCGGCTCCGGGCGAGCATGTCGCGGGCCCTTTCCAGGGGCCGCGCCTCAATTTCCAACGGCGGCCGGGCCGCCGATGCCGCAGGCTCCGGGATTGGCCGGCTGGAAACCGGCGCGGCGGCGTCCGCGGCCGTCAAGTCGAGGTGGACGGGCCCCCAAGGCGGCGTCAGCGCGGTTTCCAGGCAGGCCTCGAGGTCGGCGCAGCCGTTTTCCGGCCGCAGCCGGCCCTGGCGCTTGGTGATCGGCGCGAAGAGCGCGTTTTGATCGAAGGCCTGGTGAAGCGAAGACGCCGGACCATCGGTGAACAGGACCACCGGCGCCCGTTCCAGGTGGGCATAGGCGATGCCGTTGACGGCGCTGGCCGCGCCCGGCCCTATTCCGGTCAGGACGACGCCCGGCGTACCGGAAAGCTCGCCGGTCACGGCGGCCATGATCGCCGCCGCCGTCTCCGTCCGGGTCAGCACGAAGTCGATCCCGACGGCCCCGGCCGCTTCGATGAGCGCCAGGCTCGAGCCCCCGCCCGGAATGCCGAACATACGTTCGACGCCGCGCCGGGCGAGCGCATCGAGGATGTGCCGGGCCAAGCTTGACGTTTCGGACATGGTGCCACCGGCTCGAGGAATTCATTTGGCAGAGGCCACCAAGGACTTTACCTGAAATGTCGTCGACGATGACCCATTTGATGACGCCACAATGCCTGGCTTGCGAGCTCAAGGCCCGCTGGATAGACTTTGGCGACGGGGGGCGCTGACACAGGGGGCGGCGCCATGTCGGTCGTTCGGTTTCCGGGCTCGGGTCTGACCGAGCGCGACTTCAAAGCGCTCCGGAACGAGGTCGCCCGTCGGCTCGGCCGCGGCCAGCCCGGCTACGTCACCCGCGGGGTCAGCGAGACGGGCGATATGTGGGCGGTGATCCTAGACCGCCCGGGCGGTTACCCGATGCAGCACTTCTGCCGCGAGCAGGGGGTCTACTACGTCCTCGATTTCACGGGGCCCGGCGCCGGGCGGCTGGTCGACGCCAGCCGCCGCTTCGACGAGGTGCTGAAGCGCCTGCCGGAATGGTCGCCGCGCTTCACGTGAACTTGATGGGGGTTCAGCTCGGCAAAGTGGAATTCGCCGTGCGATCGGCTTAACCTGATGCCCATGCGCGCGCCTGCGAAACCGTCCGCGGACCGGCCCCGGGTCTCGGTGATCATTCCCGCGCTCTATCAAGCGCAGCGGGCCGGCGCCGACTGGCGGGCAGGGGCGTCGTGAGCCAGCGGGCCGCGCGCTCGGCGCTGCTGCGCTTCGGCGGCCGGCTGGCCCTTCTGGCCCTGTTTGTCCCGCCGTTGGCCGGCCTAGCCTCCATCGAGGCCCTCTTCGCTCCCAAGGCGAAACTCTGGGCGCGCTGGCAGGCGCACGACCCGGCTGCCACCGCGCGCATCGATCACGGGCCCTGGGGCAGGATCCTCGCCACCTACGTCGCCCCGGACGCCGCCGGCGTGAACCGCTTCGATTATGCCGGCATCAGCGCGTCGGACCGCGCCGCGCTGGACGGCTATGTCGCCGGCCTCGCGGCGCTCCCGGTCAGCCGCTACGCCAGGGCCGAGCAGCGGGCCTACTGGATCAACCTCTACAATGCGCTCACGGTCCAGCTCGTGCTGGCCCACTACCCGGTCGGCAGCATCCGCGACATCGACATCTCGCCAGGCCTCTTCGCCGACGGCCCCTGGGACAAGCCGCTGCTCACGGTCGAAGGCCAGGCGGTCACGCTGAACGACATCGAACACCGCATCCTGCGGCCGATCTGGCGCGACCCGCGGATCCACTACGCGCTCAACTGCGCCTCGGTCGGCTGCCCCGACCTGCAGCGCCGGGCCTTCACCGCGGAGGGGACCGAGGCGCTCCTCGAGGCCGCGGCACGCGGCTACGTCAATTCGCCACACGGCGTCAGCATTGCCAAGGACAAGCTGATCGTCTCGAGCATCTATGTCTGGTTCGGCGAGGATTTCGGCGGCGACGACGCCGGCGTCATCGCGCACCTGAAGCGTTATGCGGAGCCGGCGCTGGCGGCGCGGCTCGCCGGGTTCGACAGGCTGGGCGGCCACGCCTACGACTGGACCCTCAACGAACGCAACGGCCCGCCGTCCTGATGCCGCTCAACCCGGGTAGAGAGGCCAGACCAGCAGGATCATCGGCACCGCGACCACGATGATAAGGACCTCCAATGGCAGGCCCATGCGCCAGTAGTCGCCGAAGCGATACCCGCCGGGCCCCAGGATAAGGGTGTTGTTCTTGTGCCCGATCGGGGTCAGGAAGGCGCAGGACGCGGCCACGGCGACCGTCATGAGGAAGGGGTCCGGGCTCACCCCCAAACGGTTCGCGATATCCAGGGCGATCGGGGCCGCGACCACCGCCGTGGCGGTGTTGTTCATCACGTCGGAGAGCGTCATGGTGATGACCATCAGCAGGACGATCACCACGACCGGCGAAGACCCCGCCGAGAGCGTCAGTATGCCCTGCGCGATCAGGCCGGTGCTGCCGGTCGTTTCCAGGGCCACGCCGATCGGGATCATGGAGCCGAGCAGGACGATGACCGGCCACTCCACCTGCTCGTAGATCTCGCGCAGCGGCACGATGTTCAGGAAGATCATCAGCGCGGCCGCGCAGGCCAGCGCAACCGGCAGATAGAGGACCCCGGTGCTGGCGAGCGCGATGGCCAGGGCGAAGATGCCTATGCATAGCCCGGCCCGGCCCGGTTGGGCCGGCTGGATGCCCCGTCCGGCCAGCGGCAGGCAGCCCATCCAGTGGACCACCTCGGGCAGCTCGTTGGTGTTGCCTTGGAGCAGCAACACGTCGCCGGGCTCGATCGCCAGATGGCGGAGCCGCTCGCGAAACCGCTCGCCGCGTCGCGATATGCCCAGGAGGTGCACGCCGAAGCGGTATTTGAGGCGAAGGCTCATGGTGCTCCGGCCGGCGATGCGGGCGCCGAGCGGCACGACGACCTCCATGATGGTGACGTCCTTGCTGGACAGCAGACCGGTCTTGGATCCGCCGGCGGCCTCGTGCTCGAGCTTCAGGCCGGCGACGAAGCGTTTGAGGTCCTCCGGCCCGGCCTCGATCACCAGCAGATCGCCCTTGCGGATCTCGGCGTGGCGCGCCATGCCCGGGCGGCGTTTGCCGGCGCGCCGCAGGCCGATGATTTCGACCTCGTACTCCGCGACCAGCTCGTCCAGATCGCGGACCTTCCGTCCGATGATCTCGCAACCTTCGGGGACGCGCGCCTCGGCGATATAGCCCTCGAGCTCGAAGGCCTCGGCGGTCGTCGGGCCGCTGCGCTCCCCCGGGACCAGTCGCCAACCCACGATCGCGACGAACAGGACCCCGGCCAGGGCGCAGGCCCCGCCCACCGGCGTGAAGTCGAACATGGTGTAGGACTCGCCCAGCGCGTCCTCCCGAAAGGCCGCGATGATGATGTTCGGCGGCGTGCCGATCAGGGTTGCCAGCCCGCCCAGGATGGTGGCGAAGGAAAGCGGCATGAGAGTAAGCGCGGTGGAGCGCTTGGCCTTTTTCGCCGCCTGAATATCGACGGGCATCAGGAGCGCCAGCGCGCCGACGTTGTTCATCACCGCCGACAGGGCCGCGGCCAGGCCCGACATGACGAAGATATGCGACGTGACGGTCTTGGCGGCCCCGGTGACGGTGCGTCCCAACAGCTCCACGGCGCCGGAGTTCGACAGGCCGCGGCTGACGATGAGCACCATGGCGATGACCACCGTGGCCGGGTGCCCGAAGCCCGAGAAGGCCCGGTCCGTGGGCACCACGCCGACGCTTATCGCGACCAGAAGCGCCGTGAAGGCGACCAGGTCGTAGCGCCAGCGCCCCCATATCAGAAGGGCCATGACCACGGCCAGGATCGCAAAAACGGTTGCTTGTGGAGTGGTCACCGCATTCGACCTCGAGTGTTCGTCCTGCGCGCCGATGCGCTCACGGGGCGTCCTGTTCCGCTTTTTCGGCCCAGGCCCTGAGCTCGGTCTTGAGGATCTTGCCGTAGTTGTTCTTGGGCAGCGCCGCCACGAAGCGGTAGCTCTTCGGCCGCTTGAAGCGCGCGATGCGCTCGAGGCAGTGGGCGTCGAGCGCATCGGCGCTGACCCCGGCCTCTGATCTCGGCACCACGAAGGCGACGATCTCCTCGCCCCATTCGGAATGGGGCCGGCCCACGACCGCGCATTCCTGCACCGCGGCATGGCTCTGCAGCGCCTCCTCCACCTCGCGCGGGTATATGTTGGCGCCGCCGCTGATGATCAGGTCCTTCGAGCGGTCCTTCAGGGTCAGGTAGCCGTCCTCGTCGAGCACGCCCAGGTCGCCGGTGTGCAGCCAGCCGCCCTGGAGGGCCGCGGCGGTGGCGGCCGGATCGTCCCAGTAGCCCGGTATCACCGTGTCGCCGCGCACCAGAACCTCGCCCAGCTCGCCCGGCGGCAGCGGCCGGTCCTCGGCATCGCCGACGCGGACCTCGACCGCTGTCTGCGCACGGCCGGCCGAGGCGAGCCGCGCGGCATGGCGCGGATGGGCCGTGTCCGCGTGATCCGCCTTGGACAGGGCCGTTATGGTCATCGGGCTCTCGCCCTGGCCGTAGATCTGGGCAAATACGTAGCCGAAGCGCTCCTGGCCGCGCCTCAGATCCTCCAGATACATTGGGCCGCCGCCGTAGACGATGGTCTTCAGGTTGGCGGTGTCCGCCTCTGCGGCGGCCGGGTGGTCGACAAGGCGTTTGACCATGGTCGGTGCCGCGAACATCGTCAGACCCGGATGGCGGGGCAGCAGCGCGAAGATCTCGGCCGGCTCGAAGCCGCCGCCTTCCGGGATCACCTGGCACACGCCGGCCGCCAGGTGCGGCAGGCCGTAGAGGCCCGAGCCGTGCGACAGCGGCGCGGCGTGCAGGATAGAATCGCCGGGCGCGATGCCGTCCACGTCGGCGAAGTAGCAAAGCGTCATGGCCATCAGGTTGCGGTGGCTCAACATGGCGCCCTTGGGCCGGCCCGTGGTGCCGCTGGTGTAGAACAGCCAGGCCAGATCGTCCGGCCCGCGCGGCACGAGATCGATCGGTTCGCCCCGCAGCAGATCGCGGTAGGCCGGCGCGTGCGCGTCGATCACCTCGACAAGGCGCTCGAGGCCGGCGCTCTCCGCTTCGAGCACGGCAGCCAGCTCCGGCGTGGCGAAGCACAGCCGTGCGCCGCTGTGGTCCAGGATGTACTTGAGCTCCAGCGGGTGCAGCTTGGCGTTGACCGGCACGGCGGCCAGTCCGGCGTGCCAGCAGGCGTAGACCAGCTCGAGGAACTCGGGGCAGTTTCTCATGGCCAGTGCGACCCGCTCGCCGGGCCCGAGACCGAAGCGCGTCCGCAACGTTCCGGCCAGCCGCGCGGCGCGGTCCGCCAGTTCGCCATAGCGCCAGAGCACCGCCTCGCCGACCGCGACGGCAGGGCCTTCCCGGCGGCTGCGGCCGGCACGGATCAGCAGGTTGGCAAGGTTCATTATCCCTCCGTCGCCTCGGGATCCCGCGGCACGCTTCATCCTAATCCGATTCCCGGCCGGGAGGTCAATCGCGGAAGATCGGCGAGACTGGTACTGGTACGGTCGCCAAGGGATTGCTATATCACTGTTATGGCGGCCCCCTGGGGGGCCGGCCGGTCGGTACCGGAAAGGGGCCGAACCTTGCGGTGTGCCAAGACCAGCGACCGGCGGCAATCCGTGTTCCGGGCAGGGTGGCCGAGGCTGTCGGCTTTCACGGCCGCCGTGCTCGGCCTCTGTCTGCTTGTTTCGCTCGCCGGCGGCCAGGCCGCGGAGCTCAAGTTCTTCCGGATAGGCACCGGCTCGACCGCCGGAACCTATTTTCCGGTCGGCGGTTTGATCGCCAACGCCATCAGCAAACCGCCCGGCAGCCGCGAGTGCGAGCGCGGCGGCAGCTGCGGGGTTCCCGGGCTGATCGGCGCGGCGGTGTCGACCCACGGTTCCGTGGCCAATATCGAGGCAATCGCCACCGGCGAGCTCGAGTCCGGCCTGAGCCAGGCCGACGTGGCCTACTGGGCCTACAGCGGCACCGGCATCTTCGAGAAACGAGGGGCGGTCGCCAGCATCCGCAGCATCGCCAACCTTTTTCCCGAGTCGGTCCACCTCGTGGTTCGCCGCGACATCGTCGCGAACAGCGTCGCGGACCTGCGCGGCCGGCGCATCTCGGTCGACCGCGAGGGCTCGGGCACCAGGGTCGATGCTCTCCTGGTCCTGAAGGCCTACGGCCTGGGCCCGAAGAACATGGACCTCGTTTCCGTCGCCGCCAACCAGGCCATCGACATGGTCCGCGAGGGCTCGCTGGACGGGTTCTTCTTCGTTGCCGGCACGCCGGCGGGGGCCGTGGCCGAACTGGCCGACGAGTCGCGGATCCACCTCCTGCCGATCACCGGGCCGAAGGCCGAGGCCCTGACCGAGGCCGTGCCCTTCTTCGCGCCGATTTCGATCCCGGCCGGCACCTATTTCAACGTCGGTCAGACACAGACCATATCGGTCGGCGCCCAGTGGCTGGTTTCCGCCGAGATGTCGGAGGAGACGGTCTACGGGATCACAAAGGCGCTGTGGCACGAGAATTCCCGGCGCCTGCTCGACGGGGGGCACCCCAAGGGCCAGCTGATCCGCCTCGAGACCGCGATTCACGGTCTCGGCGCGCCGCTCCATCCCGGGGCCGCGCGCTACTACCGCGAGCACGGCCTCATCGGCGAGCAGGCCCTGGAGCCTGAAGCTCCGGAAACTCAATGACCCAGGGCTCGGCCCGGGCGGCGGCGGACCATTCCTCGAGCGCCGGCCAGGCCAGAACCGCGTCCCGGTAGGCGGCCGCCGGCCCCTCGAGGGCCACGTCATAGGTCGCAAAGCGGGTCGCCACCGGCGCGAAGGCCGCATCGGCCAGTGTGAATCCGCCGAACAGGAAGTCGCCGCCCCGCCCGAAGCGCGCCCGGCAGTCCTGCCAGATGGCAACGATGCGGGCGATGTCCTCGGCAACGCCGGGACCCCGGCCCAGTCCCGGGTAGCGACCGCGCAGGTCCATGGGCATGTGGCTCCGCAGGGCCGCGAAGCCGGCGTGCATCTCGGCGGTGACCGCGCGGGCGACCGCTCGGGCCGCCCCGTCGTCCGGCCAGAGCCCCGCCTCCGGAAAGCGCTCGGCGAGGTACTCCCCGATCGCCAGCGAATCCCAGACGGTGAGCGCATTGTGATGCAGTACGGGCACCCGCCCGCTCGGGCCCGCCGCCAGGATCCTTTCCTTCGAATCCGGCCGGTCCAGCGGCACGATCTCCTCCTCGAAGGCGGAGCCGGTCTGTTTCAACGCCAGCCAGCCGCGCAGCGACCAAGAGGAGTAGTTCTTGTTGCCCAAGGTGATGGTAAACTCGGCCATGCGCGGACCCTCCTGCATCGCGAAACTTCGCCATATAGCGGCAAAGAAGAGGGCCGGGCAAGTTTTGGGAGCCAAGGCCGGCGCCTACCGCGCCGGCAAGAGGGAGAGCAGCGCTTCATGCCCGACCACCTGACGGCCCGTGCCGGGCCACGTGCCGTTCCGATTACGCCGCTCGCCGCTGGGGAGCTCGACGGCTGGCTCGAGGGACAGCCCGGACCCGTCGCGGCCTGGGCCAGAAACACGAGCTTCACCGCCGAGTCCGGCAGCCTGTGCCTCGTGCCAGGACCGGAGGGCGCGCTCGAGCGTATCCTGGCCGGGGTCGACCCCGGCGAGGGCCCCTGGGGCGGTGCCGGCCTGCCGTCTGCCGTGCCGCACGGTGTGTACAAGATCGACCCGCCCCCGCCGCCGCGGCGCGCCACGGAGCTGGCCCTCGGCTGGGCGCTCGGCAGCTATGCCTTCAGCCGGTACAAGAAGGACGAGCCGCGCTTCGCCACCCTGGTCTGGCCCAAGGGCGCGGACCGGGCCGCGGTCGGCCGCGCGGCGGCGGCCACCCGCCTGGTGCGCGACTTGATCAACACGCCGGCCGGCGACATGGGGCCGGCCGAACTGGCCGGGGCGGCCCGGCAACTGGCCCGCGCGCACAAGGCGCGGGCGATCAGCTGCTCAAGAAGAACTATCCCGCGGTCCACGCGGTCGGCCGGGCGAGCGCCCGGGCGCCGCGCCTGGTCGACCTGCGCTGGGGCACCAAGGGCCCGCGGGTCACCCTGGTCGGCAAGGGCGTATGTTTCGATTCCGGCGGGCTCGACCTCAAGCCGAGCAGCGCCATGCTGCTGATGAAGAAGGACATGGGCGGCGCGGCGCACGCGCTGGGGCTCGCCGGCATGATCATGGCGGCCGGACTGCCGCTGCGCCTGCGCGTGCTGATCCCGGCGGTCGAGAACAGCGTCTCCGGCGACGCCTTCCGGCCGCTCGACGTGCTGTCCACGCGCAAGGGCCTCACGGTCGAGGTCGGCAACACGGACGCGGAGGGTCGGCTGATCCTGTGCGACGCCCTGGCCGAGGCGGCGCGCGAGAAGCCGGCGCTCATCGTCGACTTCGCGACCCTGACCGGCGCGGCACGCACAGCGCTCGGGGCCGACCTGCCGGCGCTGTTCTGCAACGACGACTCCGTGGCCGCCGAGCTGCTCGAACACGGAACGGCCGAGCACGACCCGCTTTGGCGCCTGCCGCTGCACCGGCCGTATCGCCGGCTGCTCGACAGCAAGGTGGCCGATCTCAACAACGTTTCCGAGGGCCCCTACGCCGGAGCGATCACCGCGGCGTTGTTCCTGGCCGAGTTCGTCGGCCCCGAAACGCCCTGGGCGCACATCGACCTGATGGCCTGGAACCCCAGCGCCAGGCCGGGCCGGCCGGTCGGCGGCGAGGCCATGAGCCTGCGCGCGGTCTACGCGCTGATCGAGCAGCGAGTGCGGGGCAACCCTGAGGATCGGCGTCGCGAAACCTAGCGTCGCCCGCGCCTTGTGTTAGGCTCGCACCGCAACACGCGAAGGGGGAGGTCATGTTCAGCAAGATTCTCTGCGCCGTCGACGGCTCGCAGCACGCGCTGGAGGCCGCCAGGGTGGCTGGTCAGCTGGCAAAGCAGCTGGGCGCCAAGCTCACGTTCCTGACGGTCACCAAGGAGCTCAGGATGAGCGAAGAGGCGAAACGCTATATGGAAATCGAGCACCTGACCGGCGAGCCGCAGTACGTGCTGGACGAATATACCGAGCAGGTGATGCAGAAGGCGAAAGACGCGGCCCGCGCCGCCGGGGTGAGCGACGCCAAGACGGAGGTCAAGACCGGCCAGCCGGCGCGGGTCATCGTCAAGACGGCCGAGGCAGGCGGCTATGACGCCATCGTCATCGGCGGGCGCGGCCATGGCGACCTAGAGGGCCTGCTGCTGGGCAGCGTGTCGCACAAAGTGGCCAGCCTCGCCAAGTGCACGGTCATCACCGTGAGATAGGCGGCGAGGCGGGCGGGACGGCCGGCCTGCTGCCCGGGTCCGCCGACCGAGTCCGCCGACCGGGTTCTCCGACCGGATCCGCCACCGGCAGCGCGCCGGTTCTTGCCGGCCTTGCGCGAATCGGGCAGGATTCGTTGCGCAGGCGGAACGATAACGAGCCCGGCTCGTGGAACTGAATCACATCCAGGCGATGAACCTCTGGCATCGGGTCATGGTGGCCACGCTCGAGCGGGACCTGCCCGACCTCACCGCCCGTCAGTTCGCGCTGCTGTTTCACGTCTATCTCGGGCCGCCGCCGCACACCGTGCGCGGCCTCGCGGCCCGGCTCAAGATATCGAAACCGGCCGTGACACGGGCGCTCGACCGTCTTTCGGCGCTTGGCTTCGTCAAGCGTATGAGAGACAAGGGCGACCGGCGAAGCGTCATCATCTCTCGCACGGTCGCCGGGGCGGTCTTCCTGCGCGACTTCGCCGACATGGCCGCCGATCTGGCGAAGACGGTGTAAACCCGGCGACCTTCGGCGCTGGCGCCGTATCAGCCGAACATCCAGCTGGTCGGATTGGCGTGCGCCTGTTCCCGCGACAGGTACATCATGCCCTTGGCACAGCGGATGATCCACCAGAACAGCAGGAATAAGAAGACGAAATAACCCACAAACACGGGCAGCGTGACGAACGCGATCACGGAGAAAAGCAGCCCTATCCAGAAGGTGCGAATCTGGAATCCGTAGTGGCTGTCCACCCAGTGCGCGCCCTCGCCCCGGTTTATGTAGGCCATGACGATGCCGATTATCGCGGTGAGGCCGAGAACCAGGCTAGCCAAGTAGAGAATATAGATCAGGTTCGCCATCTTGGCGTCCGCGGGGTCGTTTGCCGCGGACCGGCCGTCTGTGCCGGGTGTGGGATCGGCGTTGGTCATCTATTCGTCTCCCGTTCCTACGGGCGGGCCGTTTGGCGACCGCCGCCGTTCAATAGCCCCGACCGAGGTCCGCTACGTGCAGCAGCGCTTCGCCGGCCTCGAACCGGCGGATGTTCTCGACCACCGCCCGGGCGCCGCTGTGCGGCACCGTGATCGAGGCACAGTGCGGGGTCAGGACGACCCGGGGGTGGGTCCAGAAGGCGTGCTCCGGGGCGAGCGGTTCCGATGAGAAGACATCGAGGGTGGCGGCTGCCACCTGCCCCCCATCGAGCGCCGGCAACAGGTCGTCCTCGACCAGCAGCTCGCCGCGACCGACATTGATCAGTGCCGCGCCGCGGGGCAGCTGGGCGAGGGTGCGGGCGTTCAGGATGCCCCGGGTCTCCGCGGTGAGCGGCAGCAGGCAGACCAGGATCTCGCTGCGCGCCAGAAAGGGCTCGAACTCTTCGGCGCCGTGGAAAGTGGCGACGCCGGGGACCGACTTGGGCGAGCGGCTCCAGCCGGCAACGTCGAAGCCGAGGCCGGCCAGCGCCCCGGCGGCGTCGGCGCCGAGCACGCCCAGGCCCATGACCCCGACCTTGCGGTCGGCTGCGAGCGGCGTCGGCAGAACCTCCCAGACACGGTCGCGCTGCATGCCGGCGTAGTCCACCATGCGGCGATGATGCATCAGCACGCTCATGACCACGTATTCGGTCATGCCGGCGGTCAGGCCCGGCTCGACCATGCGCAGCACCGGGACACCCACGGGCAGCTCGCTGTCGGAGGTCAGGTGGTCGACCCCGGCGCCCAGCGAGAAGATCAGCTTCAGGTTGGGATAGCTCTTGAGCAGGCCTTGGGACGGCTTCCAGACCAGGGCGTACTCGATCTCCGACGGCTCCCCGGCATCGGGCCAGATCCGGACCTCGAGGTCGGGCGCGCATCCGCCCAGGGCCTCGGCCCAGAGGTCGGCCCGGTCGATCTCGGATTTGAACAGTAGCGCCATAGCGCTCTGTTACATGCTGACCACGCCGCTTTCAACCGCTTCGAGCTCGAAGGCGGCTTTCATGAGCGCCTGGGTATAGGGGTCCGCTGGCGCGTCGAAGATCTGCTCAGCCCGGCCGTGTTCGACCACCCGGCCGTCCTTCATGACGATCACCTCGTCGGCCAGCGCGCGCACCACCTTGAGGTCGTGGCTGATGAACAGATAGGCCAGGCGGTGTTTTT
>CAMYMY010000079.1 GCA_947259625.1 uncultured Kiloniellales bacterium
GTACTCGCGGACGCGGTGCTGCCCGCCTTCGAGTCATTGCTGCGGGCCGGGGCCAATCGGAAGATCGTCGAGACGCTGCGAACGCTTAAGGAACTCTACTGGGAGGTTCTCGATCTGCTCAACGAGATCTCCGTGACACCGGGACAGGTGATCTACAACGCTAACCCGGAGGCTGTGAGCGCGGCGACAGGTCGCCTCCGGTCGGCCGAGGTTCACGCCCTTGGCAATCCCCAGGGCAAGGAGATCCTCGCCCTGGAGATCCGGCGCCCGGGCCCCACTTTTCGCGCCTGGGACCACGTGCGCTTTCCGCTGCGCCCCATCGATGTCGACAAGACCCTCGATGCCCTCAATCTCCGAGCCACGCGGCCGGCGGACTTCATCGTCACCCCGCGACCGCTCGCCGGTTGTCCTGGAATGTTCCGCTCGGTGCAGAGCGAGTGGTTCGT
This sequence comes from uncultured Kiloniellales bacterium, assembly GCA_947259625.1. Lineage (GTDB taxonomy): Bacteria > Pseudomonadota > Alphaproteobacteria > Kiloniellales > JAKSDN01 > CAMYKD01. The sequence goes on from CAMYMY010000079.1 coordinate 447, forward strand.
CGTCGATCACCTACGACCGCGGCCAGAGGCAGAGGTCGGGCTGCCCGCCGGGACTCCAATGCACACGCTGCACGCTGTCCGCGGCACCGTGGAGCTCCGAACCTCGGACGACCGGACGCTGGCGTCGCTGACCCGCGGCCAGTCGGCCCTAATCCCCGTGACCATCGGTAGCTACCGGCTTGCCACGGCCGACGGCGATGCCGAGGTGGTGATGGTGACTATTCCTCCTTCAACGGCGGTGCAAACACGCGGCGGACCACCCTCATGACAACCAGTGGCTACCCTACCTTCTTGACCTACATCCCTTGCGAGCTGCGGTTCGGAACGAGTGGCCTCAGAGGTCTAGTGCGCGAGATGACCGACCTCGAGGTCTACATCAACACCCGCGGCTTTCTCGACTACCTGCACCAAATCGGCGACGTCGGACCCGGCGATCCCATCGCTCTCGCCCAAGACCTGCGCGAGGTCGACCCCAGCAGCGGGCTGTCAAGCAGCCCTCGCATCGCCCTCGCGGTAACCCAGGCCATTTGTGATGCAGGGCTGTCGGTGGCCAACTGCGGCAAGATCCCCACGCCGGCTCTGGCTTACTACGCGCAACGCGAGGATGCAGCGACGAACAAGCGGCCGATGCCCGGCATCATGGTCACCGGCAGCCACGTCCCCGCTGATCGTAACGGCATCAAGTTCTACAAGCAGACCGGAGAAGTGCTGAAAAGCGACGAGGCCGGCATCCTTGCTGCGGTCAAGGCGGTTCGCGCCGGGGAATATGCCAAGGATGAGTCGCGGTCGGCATTCGACGCCGACGGCAAGCTCAAGACGGCGCCCGAACCCGCCGCGGTGCACGGCGCGGCTGAAGCGGCCTATCTTGAGCGCTACCTCGGGCTGTTTCCCGACGAAAAGCCGCTCGCCGGCAAGCGCGTGGTGGTCTATCAGCACTCGGCGGTTGGCCGTGACCTGCTGGTCCGCGTCCTCGAGTCCCTGGGTGCCACCGCCATCGCGGTGGGGCGCAGCGAGACTTTCGTCCCGGTGGATACCGAGGATCTGCGCGAGGAGGACGAGCGGCGCTTTCGTGTGTTGGCCAACCGCCACTCTCCCGATGCCATCATCTCCACAGACGGTGACGGTGACCGACCAATTCTCGTCGACGAGCACGGCCGCTTCCACCGTGGGGACGTGTTGGGAATCATCACCGCCGAGATTTTGGACGCGGCATTCGCCGCTGTGCCCATCAACACCACTGACGCCCTGGACAAACGGGTGCAGCAAAGCCGCCCAGCGATGGTGGTGGAGAAGACTCGCATTGGCTCCCCTTATGTCATCGCGGCGATGCAGCGAGCCATCGCCGAGGGGACGACCAGAGTGGTGGCGTGGGAAGCGAACGGCGGCTTTCTCACCGGCACCGACTTCACCGTCAACGGTCGGTTGCTGTCGGCCTTAGCCACTCGCGACGCGGTGCTGCCGATCCTCGCGGCGTTGCTATCCGCAGTCCGACGAGGCGTCCCGGTGTCCCAGCTGTTCGACGAGTTGCCCCAGCGGGCGACCTGCTCCGGCCTACTGGACGGCTTCCCCCAGTCAGCGAGCCAGGCGATTCTCGCGCGGTTCTCCCCCGGTGACGCCACGGTGATCGATGCGGTCTTTGATGATTCGACCGTAACAGTCATGCGCGCGAACGACGGAGAGATGTCAGTGAGCTCTCCCGATCCGTTGGCTGACGAGTTGCACGGCCTCCGGCAAAGGATTCAACGCAATTTCTCTGCCCTGGATGGCTTCGGATCTGTCCTTCGGCTCAACTACACCGATGGCGTTCGGATCTGGTTCGACACTGGCGACATTGCCCACATCCGTCCGTCAGGTAACGCCCCCCAATTGCGCATCTAAGCGGTAAGTGATGTCGCCCAGCGGGCCGAGGGCATCGTGCGGCTGGCGATCCGCGAGCCTGATGGCCTGTTACGTCAGATGGAGCGGAATCTAGCCAGAACTGGCGACCCGGCATCGGCGTCACCCCCCGACGCAACGCCCCGCGTATCGGAAGCACAGGCGGCAAAGTTCGACAACCTGCGCGATCTGAGGCGGGTGGTAAATGCCTCCCTCGGTCCAGACCAGGTCATCGCCATCGCCAATGGTGGCGATTCGGAGATCGTGGGCCGGAACCTCGAGGACCTGGCGGCGGCGATCTTCCGCGCCGACAACGCCGTCGAGCTAATGGTGCACGAGGAGCGGGCGCGACGCGGCCAGCTCCTCGGCCTCCTCGACGCTGTCCGCCAATGGCGGCGGGAAGGCCGAACCTTCGACTCGGACGGGGTTGCCCTAGGCATCATGCTGCCGGGCAAGGGGACACGCCTTAGCCCGATCACCCAGCGGCTGCACGGTATCAAGCCGTTCATGCCCATACTCGTCCGCCAAGGACGAGACGGGCGCTGGCACAATACCGCCGCCGCTTCCCTCTATACGTGGACGCTACTGGCCCATCACCTGCAGCGGATGGGCTTCCGCGGCATGGCCTGGAAGTGGGGAGACGAGCCACAGATCGCCGCCCACCGCCTGGCCGAGATGAACCTCGACCTCTCCCGAGCCGATGCGGTGCGATTTGGCGCGGAGGTGGAGGTCACCGAAGATCTGGCGGTAAACAAGGAGTGGCTTCTGCGCCACCCGACTAGCGGCGAACTGATCGTGCAAGTGCGGCGGCGATCCCGCGCCGAGCTGTTGCAGCGCTTTGACATCGTCGACCGGGGCCAGCCGGTCAAAGCGCTAGTACATATTGGTAGTCTCGCCTTCTCCTATCCCTTCCTCGAGGAAGCCGAAGCGCTCTTTGGCGACCTCGACGGCTGGATCGACGTCGACGGCTACCTTTTCGAAGCGCTGACCCACGACGCCGACGCCTGGCAAGCGGAACTGAACCGCGATGCCGGGCTGCAGCAACTGGTCACCGAAAGGCCCGACTTTTGGCAACGCGTCCAGCAACTCAAGCGGCGGGTGGGGGAGCGAAGAGGGTACCCGCTGGTCATCAAGGTCGTCGACTTCGGCGAACATCTCTACTGGGGCGATATCGGCCAGCTCGCGAAAGCGCGCCGGGCTCTGTGGGCGGTCGCCGCGCCTACGGTGGAGGGCGACTTTGCCCGCTGCCTCGCGGCCATCGATCATGTGGCTCCGGATCCCTTCGGTAACCGCATCGTCGGCGACACCACCCTGCCCAGTGATGGCCGCGTGCGTAACTCGGTAATCATCGACGCCAGGATTCACGGCAAGGCGGACATCGACGGGGCGGTCCTGGTGGCGAGCGAACTGGGGGACGTAGTGGTCCGTGGTGGTGGGGTCGCCTTCGGCTGCACGGTTGGTGACCTTGACCTCGGCGAGGAGGGCCTCGCCTTCATGTCGATTCAGCAAAGCCTAAAGGTGCCCGCCCACCACGTGCACACGAGCATTCCCGTCGACCCCGGCAATCTATCTCGGGGCCTGCAGAATTGGTTCGCCGACGCTCGGCAAGACCCTGGCCGGGGCACGAACTACACCGAACCCCAGCCCGGCAATCCCGACTCCTTCGCGGCTAAGTTCCAGCAGATGCGCCAGCGGCAAGTCCCGCCCGACGAGATCGAGCGAGATATCGACGCACGTTTCCGCCAGCCGATCAGACGAGAGCTGCCTTGACGGAAGGCACGAACAACTGCGCGAGGCGACTGAGCCGCTCAAAGCCCCCGACCGCGTCAGTAGCACGAATTGCGCCCCCCATGTTCCTGCAATGATTGGCCCATGACCATCAGCTGCGGCACGCGATCGCGACACGCACTCGAATGTTCGCGCCCTGCTCACACGGCAGGGCGAGGATTCCGTAGGCAGAGATCAACCAGTTCCTGCACTTGCGCGGTGCCCGCGCACATGACGCTATCCGCCCCACCCCAGTAAAGCTTCACAGTACCGTCTTGTTCCGGCACGGCCCCACAGCAGAACACCACGTTGTGGACATAGCCGGTCAGCTCCCACGGGTCTTCGGGTGCGAGGATCCACTCGTCCGCGACTCCGAGGACATTGGCCGGATCGTCGAGCGCGTGCAGTGCCACGCCGACGCGATACACCGCACCGTCCATCGTGTCGAACACGCCGTGATAGATATTCAGCCAGCCGTTCGCGGTGGCGATTGGAGTCGCACCCGGACCCACCTTCGCCTCATCCCAGTGATAGACGAGGGGCTTGATGGCCACTGTCGACTCACCCCAGTGAATGAGGTCTGGAGACCAAGAGAGCCAGATTGACCAAGGGTTGATTTCCGAATGGGGTCGATCAAGCCGTGCGTAACGTCCGTCGAAGATTTCCGGAAAAATCACCACATTGCGCATATCCGGCTGGCTAATCAGCGACACCCTCTCGACAGCTGCAAAATCGTGGGTCTTTGCAAGACCGATGCGCACGCCGTGCCTGGAATAAGCGCTGTAGGTGATGTAATGCTCACCGCCCATAGAACAGATTCGTGGGTCTTCGATGCCATACTCCTCGTACTCCGCGAAGACCCCGTCAGTGGGCGGCACCATGAACGGCTTGGGCTTCACCTGGAACTTATAACCATCATCGCTCCATGCAATGCCGATGATGGATCGTCCGTTACGCAGGTGGGAGCGAAATAACATGACGTACCGACCCCCATGCTTGGTTGCACCCGCATTGTGGACGGTCTCCACAGGATAAGGAACGTCATGCTTGGTGAGGATAGGGTTACCCTCGTACCGCTTCACTATCGGCTTATTGCTCATCGTCTGCCTACAATTCCAGGATTTCTTGGTATGCTCGGACGTAGTCTTGCGCCATGCGCGCATCAGAGAAGCGCTGCTCAACGTCATCACGACAGGCAGATCTGTCGATCGAACGCACGGCCGCGACCGCTTCCACGGCCTGTTTCATATCCTCGACGATGTAGCCCGTCTCACCGTGTCTGATGATTTCCGGCATAGAACCGCGACCAAATGCGATGACCGGCGTTCCGCATGCCATGGATTCCACTAGGCTCAAACCAAACGGCTCGTCGAAGCTGATCAAATGCAATAGTGCCAAGGCCTGACCCAGCACTTCCGGTCGCCGATCGGGTCCGATCGCACCGAGGTATTCTACCGTTGTGCCGTCAATGTAGGGTTCGACAAGCTTTTCGAAGTAAGCTTGATCCTGGATGATGCCCGCGATCATTAGCTTCATTCCCACCCGCTGCGCCACTTGAATGGCTTCGTAGACGCCCTTCTCAGGGTGGATCCGGCCAAAGAACAACAGGTACTTTCCCCCACCCTCGGAAAAGGGAAATTGCGTAATGTCGATACCGTGGTGAATCGTGGCCAGGTAATCGAGTTCCGGCGACTTGTCCGCCTCGCTGATAGCCACGTAGTGGTTACGGTCATTGTACTTCTTGTACACGGGAATGATTGAGGGCGACGAGAAACCATGGATGGTGGTCAACATCGGTGTTTCGATCAAGCCGGAGTAGGTCAGTGGCAGAAAGTCGAAGTGATTGTGAATGAGGTCAAAATCGGCGGAGCGCTCGAAGACTTCGGAGATATGCAGGCACTCCGCAACCTTGGGATTGACCGAAGAGTCCTCTGAATAGGGACGCGGACAGACCGCGACCAATTGCCCACTGGTTTGCGAGTCGCCGGTGGCAAACAGGGTCACCTTCAGACCCATTCTCACCAACTGCTCCGTAAGAAGGCTGACCACGGACTCCCACGGGCCGTAATGGCGAGGAGGTGTCCGCCACGAGATGGGGCTGAGGATAGCAAGGCGAATAGACATGCTCGAACTCGATGGGCTTGCTAGAGCGCGATTGGTGTAGTTCTAATTGTCTTAGTGTCCGTTTCGAAAGGGGTTGAGTGGCCAGCATCGATGTGCTTCAAGCAGATTGCCAAGATCGATCTGGAGTCGCCATGCGGACGCCGAACACCCGAGAGCAGCATAGCCGTAAGGGGCTGCGTTACCAGAGCGATTTGACCGACGCGGAGTGGACCGTGATTGCGCCTCGGTTACCCCCGGTTTGCAGCGGGGAATGCCCGCGTGTTTGGCCGATGTGCGGATCATCAACGGCCTCTTTTGCGTGATGCGCGCCGGCTGCCCCTGGCGCTTGCTGCCAAGCGACGTCCCGCCCTGGGAGACGATCTATCGCTGCTTTGCTGCATTCCGCGACGAGGCCCGCTTCGAGAAGAGCAATCACGCGCTGGTCGTGATGGGTCGTGAGCGGGTCGGACGCGAAGCCAGTCCGAGCGGCGCGATCCTTGACAGCCAAAGCGTCAAGACAACCGAGGCCGCCCGCCCGCGGGGTTACGACGCGGGCAAGGAAATCGGGGGCCGCAAGCGCCATGCGCTGGTCGATACCGACGGGTGTGGCCTCCTGCTCGAGCCGCGTCCGGCGAGTATTCAGGATCGCGGCGGCGGGGGCCCGCTGCTCTGCGCCTCGCGCGGCTCGATTCACTTCATCGAGAAGGTCTTCACCGCCTCCGGCTACGCTGGCCAGAAGGTCGCCGAGGCCACCGTGATCGCCGTCGAGATCGTACACAAAAATCTCGATCAAGTGGGCTTTGCCGTCCAGCCGCGCCACTGGGTCGTCGAACGCTTCTTCGCCTGGATCAACCGCGACCGTCGTCTCGCAAAGGACTTTGAGGCCACAATCGACTCCGCCCGAGCCTTCCTCTACGCCGCCTCCGTCATGCTTCTCGTCCGACGGCTGCCCCCTATCATGACTTTCGAAACCGACTCTTAAGGTGCTGATGTCTATAACATCCGCGGTATCATCGGCTGCTGGCGCGGGTAGATGGCTGCAAACCATGGTCAGGCAGATTAGTTTAATGGGCAAGCACTGATGCGGTCATGAGTAGAGTGATAGAGCGTCACCGGAGATTTGTGAGACGACGGCGAGCCGTATTGAGCGCCGAAAGCTCTCGCGTTATTACTCGGCTGTATTTTCCGGGCGATGGGCCGCGACTCAAGCGCACGATCGAGCGGGTCACAAAGCTAAGTGACGATGACGTGCAGCATTTGCTGAAAACCATATTCCGGGATTTCTCAGAGCGTCACCGATACTTCAGGGAAGCTCTGGAGAGAAACTTCGAACACGTTGCTGCACATTCGCCCAAATGCCGCTCTTTATCACCGGAACGACGACTTCTGCTCGGCGCGTACTTCACCTCTGAGTATTCAGTCGAGTCAGCCGCTCTCTTTAACCCGTCGATCGTGCCACACCCGGATCAGAAAGGCATCGGCAAAGGCTCTCAGCGATTCGTCATGAGCTTCAGAGCGACCGGTGAGGGGCATATTTCCTCCATTGAATTCCGTAGCGGAATTGTTGACAAGAACCATGACTTATATTTCGACCCCGTCAGCCAGTACGTGGAGACGCCTGAAATCCACGCCGATCCCATCTATGACCGCCTTCATTTTCAGCAAAAGCTCGAAGAGATCGGCGTACATACTCGCCTCCTGGATCGGCTTTTGGAGGGTCTAGGAGAGGAATTCACCTTCGATGAGCTTCAAACCCAAATCAAGCACATCCAATCAACCAAATTTCGATCAAAAGACAAGTCGAATGCAATTGATACGGCATTGTGGCTGGCGCGGTCCAACTACGAGGTTATCTTTCGCCGCGACCATCAGATCTCGGAGAGGGTAATATTCCCAGTTACTGAAAACGAAAGTAGGGGCATCGAGGATGCGCGCTTTGTCCGTTTCGTCGATGACGATAGCTCAGTCAAGTACTATGCAACTTTCACCGCCTTCAACGGATTCACGATACTTCCGCAGCTTCTCGAAACCACAGATTTCGTAACATTCAAGATAAATACACTCAATGGCAAGGCGGTACAGAACAAGGGTATGGCGTTATTTCCCAGGAAGATCGGTGGCCAATTCGTGATGTTGTCACGTCAAGACGGTGTGAATAATTACATCATGTTCTCGGACAACGCCTATTATTGGAATGAAACAAACCTCACACAGGGGCCGACCCATCCCTTGGAGTATGTTCAAGTCGGCAACTGCGGCTCACCGGTAGAGACACCGGAGGGGTGGATTGCGTTATTCCACGGTGTGGGACCGATGCGGAAATACACCATCTGGGCGGCCTTATTGGATATTGACGATCCGTCGAAGATTATCGGCCGGCTCGACGAGCCGATACTGACACCCGATGAGCACGAACGAGATGGCTACGTGCCCAATGTAGTTTATACCTGCGGAAGCATGATTCACGAAGACGAGCTGATCATTCCGTATGGCATTGCCGACCAAAGGTGTGGCGTTGCCAGCGTCTCTATTCCAGAGCTATTGTCCCGGCTCAAGGCGGGCGGGTAGGTTAGACACCCATTCTCAAAAGACCTGTCCCTTCGGTAATCCGGCAGTGGCTTTCGAGCTGTCGATGCCGGCTCGACGTTCCTCACGGCATATGCGTGCGCTGGCACGATCCGGAACCTACCAAATCGCCATGGAGAGTTGCATCTGCCGGCGAGGCACCCCATGTCGAAAGAGACACCCGGAAGTGAACGCGCGCGTGATGGTCTTTGTAATTTGAGCTAGGGCCGTTTGTCGTCGGAGTCCACTCCCAGTAAATTCGTGCGACCTATGACGCCTCTGATCTCGAGTAGTGGCTCGAGGGGAAGCGCGCGTCACCCTGGGTCGCGGCCACTACAAGCACAGTTCCGAGCCTGGCCGCGGCTGCCGCAACGGGGTGCGCGGAGGGGCGTCTGAAGGCCGCGGAGGCCTGCGATCAATCTGGCATGCTGCAAAAGCTGTTTATTCGTCGGCTTTGGAGAATTCTCGGGAGATTCGGGAGAAAGGGCAAATTTCACCGATCTATGAGATATGAGAGAGGACACAAATCTCGATGACAAAGTTTCGACGTATTGCATTCATTGGTAATCATCCCCCGAGGATGTGTGGTATCGCGACCTTCACCGATAGTCTGTATCGGGCCGTTTCGAAGGATGACCCAGATCTCGAGGCGTTCGTCGTGGCGATGACGGAGACGGGGTCCGAGTATGAATATCCACGAGAGGTGTTGTTTGAGATCCGCGAAGATGTGATCGGCGATTACGCTCAGGCCGCCGAGTTCCTTAACAACGCGGACGTGGACGTCGTTTCCCTTCAACACGAATACGGAATTTTCGGCGGCGAAGCTGGCAGTAACATTGTGCAGCTGCTGTCGCGGCTCAAAATGCCGATCGTGACCACACTTCACACTGTGCTCACTGAACCGACACCAATGCAGCGCACAGTGATGGATCAGCTCGTTCGCCACTCGGCGAAGATCGTTGTTATGGCGGAAAAGGGGCGCGAGTTACTTCAGTCCGTTCATGACGTGCCAGCTCAGATGATAGAGGTCATACCGCACGGCATACCCGACCTTCCGTTTCTCGATTCGACCTGCGGGAAGGACAAACTCGGTCTCGAGGGGAAAACCGTCATCCTTACCTTCGGCCTCCTGTCACCGAACAAGGGTATCGAGACGACGATCGATGCCATGCCCCGTATTATTGAAGCCTGCCCGAACGCGGTCTATGTCGTGCTTGGTGCCACTCACCCAAATCTCCTGCGCCATCAAGGCGAAACCTATCGCGATAGCCTGACTGCGCGCGCGCGCGAACTTGGTCTTGAGGATCATGTTATCTTTTTCAACCAGTTCGTGGCGCCGAATGACCTGCTTGATTTCATTGCGATGTCGGACGTTTACGCGTCGCCCTATCTCAATGAAGCACAGATCACGTCCGGCGCCCTCGCCTACAGTTTTGGGCTCGGAAAAGCCATCGTATCGACGCCTTACTGGCACGCCCAAGAACTCCTCGATGACGGGCGTGGGGTTCTTGTCCCGTTCCGCGATCCGGCGGCAATGAGCCGTGAAATTATCGCACTGCTGACCGACGACGCGCGCCGTAATTCCATGCGCCAACGCGCCTACTTGGCGAGCCGATCGATGACCTGGGAGCAAACAGCCAAACGCTATCTTGCAACCTTTGACGATGCGCGCGCCGCCACTCGCCCTGGAAAATCACTTCCTGCCATGCCGATTAAGACTTGGCATGAAGGCCAGGCGCTTCCGAAGCTGCGGGCCGACCATTTCCTCTCGCTTTGCGACAGTACGGGAATGTTGCAACATGCGCTCTATTCGGCGCCAAACCCAGATCACGGATACTGCATCGACGATAACGCGCGCGCGCTCCTTTTCTCAAATATGCTTCATAACAATGGGGAAACACACCTGCCCGATCGGCTTACTGCGCGCTTCGCGGCGTTTATCCAGCAGGCATGGAATCCGGAAAGCCGCAGGTTTCGGAATTTCATGAGCTACGATCGCCGATGGCTAGAGGAATCAGGCTCCGAAGATAGCCACGGTAGGACCCTTTGGGCGTTGGGCGAATGCACGCGCACAGACATCGATCTATCTCGTCGCAGATGGGCCGCTTCGCTATTCAAGACCGCCCTTCCCGCCGCGGAAGGATTTACATCCCCATCCCCACGAGCCTGGGCCTTCTCGCTTTTGGGCCTTGACGCCTACTGTGCGCAGTTCAGCGATGACCTCGACGCCGAGCGTGTCCGTCGTTTGCTCGCAGACAGGTTGATCGCGGCGCTCCGCATGGTGGAAACCAAAGACTGGGTATGGTTCGAAGAAGTGCTCGCATACGACAACGCCCGCCTTTCGCAGGCGCTAATCCAGACGGGCATGATGACCGACACGTCAGCTTACGTTAATGCCGGGCTGCGGTCACTTCGTTGGCTCATGGAGCTTCAGACAGCGCCGACTGGACACTTTAGACCTGTTGGCAACGAAAGCTTCGGCAGAATGCGGCAAGCCCCCAAAGCGTTTGATCAGCAGCCATTGGAAGCATCGGCGACGATATCTGCCTGCCTCGCAGCATCAAGGGCGGAGAAAAGTGCAACCTGGACAGCAGGTGCATTTCGCGCGTTTGGTTGGTTTCTGGGCGATAATGACGTCCGAACGACACTGGTAGACCTCAGGACGGGTGCCTGTTCCGACGGGCTCCATATTGATCGGCGTAATGAGAACAAGGGTGCCGAATCGACGCTGTCGTATCTGCTGGGGCTTGCGGAGCTTCGGAAGTTTGCAGGAACTACCGCTGAGGAAAACAACGACCTTGAGGCGCAATTGATCCGCAGCGCCTCACGGGCCGGATTCTATCAGCCTGCCCAAAAGCCAAACGTCCATTATAGATCCGGTCAATCCGCCCGTGAAGTCGTTTAGCGCACAGCGTGAGGTTACTGTCGGTTCACAACATGCCTCCGCAAGATTGCGGATCCGATCATTCAACAATGGACTACGACTTCCCAGGAACCTGGGCCCGCATCACACTTATGCCGAAATTGCGCATCAACACCGCTGTTGTGGCAATGCGCTCTCATGCGCTCTAGAAATTGCCCGTGATCTCAACCGGCTCCGACGCCGCGACTGGACAACGTTCCCCGGGCTCATGAAGATGGCCGCATATGCAGTGATGGTAGAGGTAGCCAATGATCTCCTCAAGGTCTCCGGTAGCCACGCAAACGGTGGTATCGGCGGCGCCATAGTAGAGCCGGACGGTGCGACGATCGTCTTCCAGTATCCAACCACAAGGGAACACCACGTCCGGCACGTCGCCGCTGCGCTCGTACTCGGATTCCGGCCCGAACACCCATTCGTTGCCGCGCACCAGTACGAGGCCCGGATTGTCGCGGTCAAGCATCGCAATCCCCAGGCGATAGATCGAACCGGCGACCGTGGTACGCACGCCGTGATAGAGAATGAGCCATCCGTATTCGGTGAGCAGCGGTGGCGGGCCGAGGCCGATCTTGTTCGCATCCCACCAGCCCCCCCGACGTGCGTGAACGAGGATCGTATGGTCACCCCAGTGACGCAGGTCGGGGCTCCATGAAAGCCAGATCTGCGCTCCGACCCTTCCAGCGAGGTCCATGCTCGACGACGGCCGGTGGAGCAGCGCCCAACGCCCGTCGAACTGGCAAGGAAACAGTGCGGCATCCTTATCATCGGGAGGCATCAGTGTGCTACGACGCTCGAAAGTGCGAAAATCACGCGTCGACGCGAGGCGTACAAGCGGCCCGCCACGGGAATAACCCGTGTAGACGACCATATACTCGTCGCCACATTGCGTGATCCGGGGATCCTCGATACCCCACGCTTCCTCGTAGCGCCCCGGGTCCATCTGGAAACTGGGCTCGGGCTCGATGCGCCAGTTCGTGTACCCATCGGAGCTGCGCGCAACGCTGAGATGGGAGATACCGCTGCGGTCCTCGACGCGGACCAGCAACAGCGTCTCCCCCTCAAAGGTGACCGCACCTGCGTTGAACACCGCGTTCACGGTGTGCGACCATTGTCCCGGCACCAGGATCGGATTGCCATCGTAGCGCCGAAAGAGTTGTTGCTTTACCTGCATGCTTGCTCCCCATGTATCGGGCCCGGTTTCCTGGCCACAAGCTTCTCTTATGCAGCGTACATGAGCGACATCGCCAGGTCCCACAAGGCGGAAGTAAAAGGGTCGGACTTTGAACGGCAGTTCCTGGCTATGTGTGGACGGCCCCGTTCTGGCAAGGTTTGAATTGACGGTCATGCAAGTTGGTCGGGTGCAGCTATGTGTTCGGCCTGTTGGTGCGATATATACTCTTGATCGCTGGCCCTCATGCGATCCGCGGATCGGGTCCCAACTATACCCACGTGCTCGGGGCTCTGTAGCCAAGGCGGGTTTTCCCGATCCCCAGTGTTCGACCGGTCATGCATGATGTCAGATTCACCTCGCCAAAGGGATTGGCCTCCTGTCTCAAGTGGCGCTTATCTCGGGTTAGCGATAGCGATCACCCGTTGCCAGTAGCGCCCAGGCCGTTCGTGCATTCTTGTTGGCCAAGGCCACGGCTGCGACCTTGGTGGGTTTGCGTGCCATGAGATCGGCAAGCCAGGGCCTGTTGGCGAAGTTTGTTTTTCGCCCTTGCCGGATCACGGCCATGGCGCCGGCGACCATCAGCCATCTGAGATATTGGTCGCCCTGCTTGGAGATCCGCCCGAGGCGCTCCTTGCCGCCTGTTGAGTTCTGTTTGGGCACCAGCCCGATCCAGGCGGCCAGATCGCGACCGGTCCTGAAAACACCAGGATCTGTCACCGAGGCAACCAGCGCGGTGGCAGTGATCGGTCCGATACCGGGAATGGACTCCAAGCGTCGGCTCGCGTCGCTGGATCGGTGCCAAATATGGATGCGCCGTTCGCCTGTTGCGATCTCTTGCTCCACTGTCGATAGCGCGGTCATCAAACTCACAAGGCAGGACCGAGCAATCGTAGGAAGGCGCTCATCCTTCGGGTCAGAAACAACGACCAACAGGGTCTTCAGTCCCATTAGGCCGACCGGCGCCACGACACCGAACTCTGCCAGATGCGCGCGCATGGCGTTCACCAGCATGGTGCGCTGACGGATCAAGAGCGATCGGGTCCTGTGAAGCATCATCAGGCTCTGCTGCTCTGCCGTCTTCACCGCGACAAAACGCATTGTCGGTCGGGTGACCGCCTCACAGATCGCTTCGGCGTCCGCCGCGTCGTTCTTGTTCCGCTTCACGTAGGGCTTTACGTAATTGGCCGGCATGATGCGAACCTCGTGACCAAGCGCCCCAAGCTCGCGGGCCCAATAATGCGACGTCGCACAGGCCTCGATGCCAACCAAGCAGGGCGACAATTTTTTGAAAAAGGGCATGACCTGGCGCCGCCTCAGAGACTTGGCGACCGCCGTTCGCCCGCTCGCGTCAACGCCATGCGCCTGAAAAACGTTCTTCGCCAGATCCAAACCAATCGTGCTAACTTCTGTCATAGGACGGCTCCTTCGCTAATGGTTCAGCAACAGCTACCATTATCTGGCACCTAGATGCCGTGTGGGGCCGTCCACCCCATTATACCCGGCTGTCTGAGATCCGGCCGAGCCGCGACCGCTCGAACCCGGTAAGCCGGCCTTCCAGCATAGGGCCGGGGCAGCCCCCTTGGCATAGCAAGCGCAGGGGTTGTTCCCGCCCACGACCGGGGCCTGAAATAACTTCATTCGTGGAAGCTCGAATTCGTGAAGCGCATGATAGGCTGTCACGAGAGCGAGGCAGGCTGATCGGCGGCGCGGTGGGCGCGCGGGTCGAATATGGCTGCGGGCCGAGAGGAAGGCGGAAGCTCCTTCCCAAGCTTGAAAAAGCAGTAGGTGGACAGCCCTACCAGTCGCCCGGGGCGACAGGTAGAACGCCTTACCACTTTCGATTCGGAATATGGAGGCGGAACGAACTGTCCCGCCGGCGCTCGGTCTGCTCCTGGGCGCGAAGCGCGCCGGGGCGGCGGTCTTGGCCCTCTAATTTCCGGGCCTCGTTTTGCTCGTCTTGTCGCCGCATTATTTCTTGGCGGCCCTGCCAGCTCGGTTTGTAGAGCCAGTTTGGTTGCGACGGAAAATAGTGATCGCAAGCCGAGCTCGGATAGCAGGACGTCTGGGCGGGAGCCGGGCCGGATGCCAGTAGTGTCGCGAAAGCGAAAAATAGAAGGGCTTGATAGCGCATGGGCCGCCTCCTCCTACGGTCACGTTGCTGACGCCCCGGCACCTTCGTCCATAATTCAACCGCAAGTCAACGCGCCGGTGCCTTGCCGGACGAGGGCGACATGGACGGACACGCGGTAGGGTGCCCGCCATCGCGCCGGTGCAACAACCGGCCGGGTCCTCTCGTGCCGATCTCCTGGAACGGGTTGCCGATTGCGGCCGGTCGGGTACCATTGGCGGCGCGGTCCTTGGCAGCGGGAAGGGTGGGGCGATGCCGGTTTCGATGATCCGCGAGTTCCTGAAGCTCGAGGCGGCCGGCGGAATACTGCTGGTCTTCGCCTCGGCCCTGGCCCTGGTCTTGGCGAACTCGCCGCTCGGCGCCTACTACACGGCCTTTCTCGTGACCCCGGTGGCCGTGCAGGTCGGCGCGCTCGAGATCGCCAAGCCCCTGCTGCTGTGGATCAACGACGGGCTGATGGCGGTGTTCTTCTTCCTGGTCGGCCTCGAGATCAAGCGCGAGTTCCTGGAGGGCGAGCTGTCCAGTCCGGCCCAGGTGACCCTGCCCGCCCTGGCGGCCGTCGGCGGCGTGGCGCTGCCGGCCCTGGTCTACGTTCTGCTCAATCGGGGCGATGCGCAGAACCTGAACGGCTGGGCCATCCCGGCGGCCACCGACATCGCGTTTGCGCTCGGCATCCTCGCCCTGGTCGGCGCGCGCGCGCCGCTGGCGCTCAAGATCCTGCTGACCGCGATCGCGATCATCGACGACCTGGGCGCGATCCTGATCATCGCGGCGTTCTACACGGACAGCCTCTCGCTCACGGCGCTCCTCCTGGGCGCCGTCGCGATTGCCGGCCTCGCCGTCGTCAACCGGCTGGGCGTGCGACGCATGGCCCCCTACGTGCTGCTCGGCATCGCGCTCTGGGTCTGCGTGCTCAAGTCGGGGGTTCACGCGACCCTGGCCGGCGTGGTCACGGCCTTGGCCGTCCCGCTCAGGCCCGCGGGCGGGGGCGAGGGAGGGGGCGAGGGCGGGGGCGAGAACCAGGCTTCGCTGCTCAAGCATGTCGAGCACGCGCTCCATCCCTGGGTCGCCTACGGCATCCTGCCGCTCTTCGCCTTCGCCAACGCCGGGGTCTCCTTCGCGGGCGTCGGCCTTCACAGCTTTGTCGAGCCGGTCAAGCTCGGCATCTCGCTGGGCCTGTTCCTCGGCAAGCAGCTGGGCATCTTCGGCATGATCTGGCTGGCGATCCGCACGGGCCTGGCGCCCATGCCGGAGGGCGTCACCTGGCGCCAGCTCTACGGCGTCTCCCTGCTCTGCGGCGTCGGCTTTACGATGAGCCTCTTCGTCGGCTCGCTGGCCTTCGAGCACTCCAACTTCGAGGCGCCGATCCGCCTCGGCGTGCTCACGGGTTCGCTGGCCTCGGCGCTCTGCGGCTATCTGCTGCTGCGCTTCGCCCCGCTGCCCGCGCGCGCCGCCGAGGACGCGCCGCCGGCCGGCTGAGCGGCCTCCGGCGCGGCCGGCGGTTTACGCTTGATTAACCGCGGTGCGGGCAGACTGTG
>CAMYMY010000080.1 GCA_947259625.1 uncultured Kiloniellales bacterium
GCCGGCGAGCGCTTCTTCTCGGCCGGCTGGGACCTCAAGGCGGCGGCCGGCGGCGAGGACGTCGACACGGACTTCGGACCGGGCGGTTTCGCCGGGATTCAGCAGATCATGCGCCTCGACAAGCCGGTCATCGCGGCGGTCAACGGTCTGGCCATCGGCGGCGGCTTCGAGCTGGCGCTTGCGGCCGACCTCAGGGTCGCCGCCGAGCACGTCGAGTTCGCCCTGCCGGAGACCCTGGTCGGAGTCGTGGCCGACGTCGCGACCATACTGCTGCCGCGCTTCATCCCGCGGGCGGTGGCGCTCGACCTGTTGCTGACCGGACGGCGCATGGACGCCGCCGAGGCAGGGCGCTGGGGACTGGTCAACGCCGTCGTGCCCGCGGGCGACATCATGTCCAAGGCCCGCGAGTGGGCGGAGCTGATCGTCGCCGGCGCCCCGCTCTCGGTCGCCGCCATCAAGCAGCTCGCCCGGCGGACGGAGACCCTGACGTTCGCCGAAAGCATGGCGGGAATCGACGACGGCAGGTTCGAGGCCTATCAGCGGATGCTCGACTCCGAGGATGCGCGCGAGGGCCCGCGCGCCTTCGCCGAGAAGCGCGCCCCTGTTTGGCGCGGCCGATAGGAAACTAGGAAACGCTTAGGCTCGGTTTTCGGACGGCTGCGGAAGCGCCGCTCCGTCGGCTTCCCGGGCGAACGGCGCCAGGCCGTGCTGCGGCAGCCAGCCGTTCGCCCTGATCAGCAGGACGAGGAACAGAAGCCCAAGGATCACGGGACCGAGGGGAAGACCCTGCGCATTGGCGCCCATCACGAGGATCGGAAGCGCCCAGACGAGCGCGAGGAGAAGCATTTCGCCGGGCAGGAAGCCCGTCTTCACCGCCCGCTCGAAGCCCCAGAGGACCGCGACGCTGGTCAAGGTCATGTCGTAGTTGAACCCGTAGGGTGTCACCAGGAACACGCCCACCAGCAGCACGGCGACTTGCAGGCTCCGGTCCGCGCGCTTTCGAAACGTCGTATAGATCCCGAGGACGGCGCAGAGCGAGAAAAGCGCCTGCACGCCATAGCCTGCGACATCGCCAAGTCCCAAGATCCGCGTGGCCATGAGGGGAGTGGGCATCATGAGAACGAAGAGCCCGCTACCCCGCTCGAATATGAGGCTCTGGTTGATTGCGATCTGGCTCAAATAGATTTGCCAGCTTTCCAGGCCGAAGGCCACGATACTGAGGGCGACGACACCCAGGACCGTTGTCGAGGCGCCGAAAAACGGGCGCCAGAGCCGTGCCGCGACGAGCGCGATCGGGACGAGGATGCCCAGCTGCGGCTTGAAGCACAGCAGGCCAAGAAGGATTCCGGCCAGGACGGGACGCCTGTCGAGCAGCCGCATGCCGGCGATCAGTAGAGCGGCACTCAGAAAGCCGTTCTGGCCGGCGAGGAAGTTCACGAATGTTGCCGGCGCCAGGATCAGCGCCAGCGTGCCGACACCGGCCAGATGCCGCTTGCAGGCGGCGGCGAGATAAAGGGCCAGGGTCACGACCGACCAAAGGGCATAGGACCACAGATACGGCAGCAGCCCCAGCGGCCAGCTGTAGAGCAGGGCGTGGGGCGGGTACAGCCAGGGGTGAAGCGGGTAGGAACCGCCCACGAACTGCTCGTGAGCGCTGTGGAACTGGCCCTGGTCGAAGACCTTGGCGGCTTGTCCGTCCAGCGTCAGGACCGAGGCGTTCCAGAACACCACGAAGTCCCGCCCGATCAGGTGCCCGGTGTGATCGATCAAGCCGCCGGCACGAGAATAGTAGTAGATGACGAAGGCGCCGCAGAAGGTGGCGAGACAGGACCAGAGGATGACGGCAAAGCGCCTGTCCGAGCGGGTGGCGGGCCTGGTCGAAAGGCTACCAAGGAGCGCGTTCAGCTTCGAGACCACGGCCACTGCCCGCCCCTCTAGGCCCGGCCGTCGCGCGGCAGCGGGAGCGTCCCGGGACCCGCTTCCGAAGCGGATTCCGCCGGGCCCTGTCGCGGCAGCCAGCCATTGGCCCTGATCAGCAACGCGAAGAAGACGGCGGCGAGAACCGGCGGACTCAGCGGTATGCCTCTGCGGTTGCCGACGACGACCAGAAGCGGAAGCAGCCAGGCCACGGCCATGAGCACCCTTTCGCCGGTCAGGAAGCCGGTTGTCATCGCCCGTTCGAAGGCCCAGAGCACCGCGACGCTCAGCAGGGTCAGGTCGTAGTTGTAGCCGTAAGGGCTGGCCAGGAGCACGGCCGCCAGAAGCACGGCGATCTGTAGAGGCCTGTCCGTCCCCTTGCGGAAGGTGAGGTAGACGCCGAGGATAGCGCCCAGGGAAAACAGCGCCTGAATGACGCCGCGCGCCGTCGCGCCGAAGCCCAGCAGCCCGGCGCCCATGTAGGGCGTGGCCACAATGTTGAGGAACCAGCCGCGATCCTCGGTCAGATGCCTGGTCTGGTAGATCGTGCTCATCTCGAAAAAGGACGACCAGCCGTCCAGGCCGAATACGCCGAGGCTGAGCGCAAGCACCGCTGCCACGGTGGCCGCAGCGCTCACGAAGGGTCGCCAGAGCCGCGCCGCGATCAGCGCGACCGGAATGAGCAGCCCCAACTGCGGCTTGAAGCACAGCAGGCCCAGCAGGACGCCTGCCAGGATCGGGCGGCTGTCGAGCAGCCGCAGGCCGCCGACCAGGAGGGCGGCGCTCAGGAACCCGTTTTGGCCCATGACGACGTTCACGAAGCTGGCCGGCGCCAGGACCAGCGCCAGGCCGCGGAGGGTCCTCCAGGACCGGCCGAGCGCGGCCCAGAGGTAGAGCGCCAAGGTCGCGACCGACCAGATGAAGTAGGACCACAGGAACGGCAACAGGCCGAGCGGCAGGATGTAGAACAGAGCGTGGGGCGGATAGAGCCAGGGATAGAGCGGCACGTCGCCGCCGATCAGCCGTTCCTGCACCTCGTGAAACACCTCGAGGTCGAAGATCTGCGACGCCTGGCCGGCCAGCGTCAGGACCGAAGCACTCCAGAACACCACGAAGTCCCGCCCGATCAGAATACCCTCGTTGTCGCGCAGGCCTTCGGCGCCGGCATAGTTGGTGTAGGCGAAGACGCCGTAGAAGCCGAGAATCGCCAGGAAGAACAGGACCAGAAAATTCCTGTCCGCGCGGCTCTGTCCGGGATCAGGCATGTTCCAGGCACGCAACGAAGTGGAGCGTTCGGTCGAACAGCCAGCCCGCGGGCCCGGGATAGAGGTTCAGCCGATCCGTCCACCAGACGGGTTTCAGGCCCAGGCGTTCGAATGCCGCCCGCCAATCGCGTTCCGGCCAGTAGTTGTAGGGCAGACGCACCCCGTGATGGGCGTTGCCCACCCAGTCCATGAACCGCAGGGTTGGTCCGGCCAGGATTCCGTCGCGCGTGTGGTCTTTCAGTACGATGGCCTTGCGCGCGACCCTGGCGGCTTCGCGCAGAAGCGATTCGGGATCATCGGTGTGGTGCAACACGTCGACGAACATCACGACGTCCACGCTCCGGTCGGTGCGGGGAATGCGCTGGCCGTCGAAGGCCTCGACCGGAATATGGGTCTCGGGGCGGACCAGGACGTCGATGCCGGAGAGGGCTAGGTCCGGCCGCTTCTCGCCGATCAGGCGGGCGATCAGTCCGTTGCCGCAGCCGACATCTAGCACCGTGGCGCCTTGTGGCAGCAGGCGGGACAGCGCTTCACTCAGCACCCGGACGCGGCGGTTGAAGACCAAATCCTGGTGAAGCGCGGCAATGACGGTCATTTGGTCTTCAGCCCGAGCACGCTCAGAAAGACGCTGGCGAAGGCGGTCTGCAATCCGAGCACCAGCGCCGTCACCGCCGGCACCACGATGCGCAGCGACACGGCCGGGTCGAGCGGTCCGAAGGAAGCCCGGCCCCAGAACCCGACGGCATAGGCCGAGGCGGCCAGGCCGGCGACCAACAGCAGACCGCCCACCACGATGCCGACCTCCATGGAGAACAGGCGGGTAAGCGACGCGATCCGCGGGTCGGGCGGCAGCAGTCTGGCGTTTATGGCGAAGACCTTGGCGAAGACGGCGAAGGTCACCGCCTGGAAACCGCAGATCAGGGCGGCAGCCGCGTAGACCAGCGTATTCACGTCGAGCACGAGGCTGCCCACGCTGCGGGGGCCGGCTGCAAGCCAGAGCATGGCTGCCAGGCCGATGACCATGAGCAGGCAGCCCGGATAGAGGAACAGCCAGCGCGGACTGAACAACAGCAGGAACCGGAGGTGCCGCCAGCCGTCGCGCCAGCTGCGCAAGTGCGGCGGCCGGCTGCGTCCGTCGGGCGACAGTGTGGTTGGGACCTCGGCGATGCGCAGGTTCCGCAGGCCCGCCTTGACCACCATTTCGCTGGCGAACTCCATGCCGGTGGTGTTCAGGTCCAGGCGGGCGATCTCCGCGCGGTTGAACCCACGCAGTCCGCAATGGAAATCGCCGATCGGTACCTTGAAGAAGAGGCGCCCGATCCCGCTCAAGACCGGGTTGCCGAGATAGCGGTGCAGCGGCGGCATGGCGCCGGGCGCGATGCCGCCCATGAAACGGTTGCCCATCACCAGGTCCTGGCCGTCGCGCAGCTTCTCGAGGTAGGCGTCCAACGCGCTGAAATCGTAGCTGTCGTCGGCGTCACCCATGATGACAAAGCGGCCCCGCGCCGTCGCGATGCCGCCCATCAGTGCGCTGCCGTAGCCCTTTTCCGGCACCGGGACCACCCGGGCCCCCAACTTTCTGGCGATGTCCTGGGAGCCGTCGGTGCTTCCGTTGTCCGCGATCAACACCTCGCCGACGATGTTCCGGCTCGCGATATAGGCCATCGCTTTCTCGATGCAGAGGCCGATCGTCTCGGCCTCGTCGAGACACGGCATGAGGACCGTCAACTCGTAGTCGGGACTGTCCGACCGGTCATCTGAAAGGGGTGTATCGAGCATGGGGAAGCCCGCCGGGGTCGCGATTGATCCGAAGCCGTGAGACTAGGACCGATCGGTTGATAAAGTATTGAATAACGTTAAGATTCTAGGGCAGTCCTCGTCACCCGGGCAATCCTATTGACGGAATCCTAACGGTCGCAGCCAAGATCGCCCCCGATTGCGCCGAATCGGGCCGGCAGGATGACCGTGAACGATAAGCCCATGGTCTGGCGTTCCGATGACGCCCTGGCTGCACCCGGTCGAATTGCCCGGTGGCGCCGTAGGACCTCGCCCGGCGCTCACCGGGAACGTGTATTTAGTGTTTTTTCAGTCCTTTGGGCGATCTTTTCGGGTTCCGGGCCTTTCGGACCAATCTCCACCCCGTGACTTCGAGCAAAACGGAACCAGTGGTCATGAGCTTTGGCGCCTCTCTGGACTTCCGCCCCGATGCCCGGGGAGGCGGCGCCAAGCTCGGCGGCCGAGGCGCGTGGCAGGAGGCGCTCCCCTATCTGCTGGCGCTCGGGTTGGGCCTCCTGGTCCATGGTCTGGTCGTCGGCACGGGGGTGACCGCGGTCTGCTGTACGAGACCGGTGCCTGGTTCGACGGGACCATAGAGCGCAGCAACGCGCCCTATGGCACGGAGCTGCACTGGACCCGGCCGATGGACCTGCTGTTGCTGGCGGGCGGCTGGGCGCTCTCGCCCTGGCTCGGCTTCCAGAAAGGCCTGTTCTGGTGGGCGGCGGTCCTCTCCCCGCTGCTTCAGCTGGCCATGGTGCTGACCCTGGTCTGGGCGGCGGCACCGCTGCTCGACCGCTGGCGCCGCTGCCTGCTCGTCTTGGCGATCTTCGTGCAGGCGCCCTTGATCAGCACGGGGCTCCTCGGCCGCGCCGATCACCACATGCTGATCAGCCTGGCCTTCGTGCTCTCGATCGGCCTGACCCTGCGGCTCGTGATGCGGCCCTTCGAAGCCCGGCTGGCCTGGGCCGCCGGCGCGGCCCTGGGCTTCGCGCTGTGGCTCAGCATGGAGGCGCTGCTGCTGCTGGCGGCCAGTTTCGCGGCCCTGACGGCGACCTGGCTGTGGCGTGCCGGCGACCGGGCGCGCAAGAGCCTTTGGCATACCCTGGGCTTGAGCGCGA
The DNA here is from genome assembly GCA_947259625.1 of uncultured Kiloniellales bacterium. GTDB lineage: Bacteria > Pseudomonadota > Alphaproteobacteria > Kiloniellales > JAKSDN01 > CAMYKD01. The sequence goes on from CAMYMY010000080.1 coordinate 6,077, forward strand.
TGGTCGCGCTCGCCATCGCGGTGGAACGCCCGCCGGCCGGGTATCTGGTCGAGGAATACGACCGCATTTCGATCGCGCACCTTGCCGTCGCCCTTTTGGCGCTTGCCTTCTGGGCTGTCGTTCGCGCGCTGGAGTGGCGGGGCCTCGATGCGCGGGATGTTCCCCGCCGGGTGGCCGTCGCAGCCCTCGGCGCCGTTGCCGCGGGTGCGGTCCTCTACCTGGCGTATCCCAAGTTCTTTGGCGGCCCCGAGGTCGACCTAGACCCGCGGCTCGGCCCGGTGATCCTCGATCTCGTGAACGAGTTGAAGCCGCTGTGGCCGAGCGACGCCCGTTCCCTGGGGCGTTTCCTGACCTTCCTCGGCCCGGCGGTCGTATGCGTGCCGTTCCTCGCCGTCCTGCTGCTGCGCGAGCGCAACCCGGCAAACCGGGACGGCTGGCTTTACCTCGCGGTCTGCATGGCGAGTTTCCTGCCCCTGGCGCTGGCCATGCTGCGTTTTGCCCCCTTTACCGAGGTCCTGCTCGCGATCGTCCTGGCGGAGTTGTTGGGCCGCCTGCTGAAGCTGTCCGAACGAGTGAACCTGGCACCCGCGCGGGTCGTGCTGCGCGCGGGCCTGATGCTCGGCCTGCTCACGGGATTCATCGCTCTGGGAGCGGCGCTCTCGGGTCCGATCAAGGCATCCACGGTGCGGACGCGCTGCCATCTGGAGAACGCCTATGCCCTGCTCGGTCAGCCTCAGGGGCTCGGGGACCGCCCGCGTGTCGTCCTCGCGCACTTCAACTACGGGCCCGAACTGCTGTACCGCACGCCTCATTCCGTGGTCGCCTCGCCCTACCACCGCAACGTGACCGGCCTGATCGACGGCGACCGGATCTTCGGTGCGCGCGACGATGCCACCAGCCGCCGGTTGATCGATCGGCGGGGTGTGGAGCTGGTATTGTTCTGCCCCGACGGTCCGGCCCTCGTCCAGGCCGCGGTCAAGAGCGGGTCCACCTTTGTCGGTCGTCTCTTCCAGGGCCAGGTGCCGGCCTGGCTGCGCCCGGTCCAGGTGCCGGCAGAGCTGGCCGGCCCGTATCGCTTGTACGAAGTCGTAAGATAGCTCCAGGGTGCGGTCTCCAGCAGCCGAGAGAGCTGCAAGCCGCTCTGTATTCCAACTTCCAAGGGCCCAATCAAATTGTGGGAAATAATTTCCAGGAAACTGGCCGTTTCGCATAGAATAGTTAAAAATCATGGTTAATGAATAATTAATACTTGCCTTTGGTTATTGTAATATATAGACTATATTGCTTAATAACGACTTCTCCGTAGCCGTGAGCAACGACGCGGTGGTGGCCCGGAAGAGGCGCATCGGGAAGATCGGGTCCTGACAGGAAGGGTGCAAGAGATCATGGCGGGACACGGAACGGTCCGGATTCTGGTGGTCGACGGCGAGCCGGGCCTAATCGACGACTACCGTTTGGCGCTCTGCGCCGGGTCGGAGAAGGCCGCTGCGGGAGGCTCCGCGGACCCCGAGCTCGATTTTTTCGCATCGGCGGTTTGCCACGAAGGCCTTCCCGATATCGAACTTGCGGCCTGTTGCGAGGCTGCGGAGGCCGTCGAGGCCATCGAGCGCTCGACCGGGCAGCAACGGCCCTTCGCACTCGCCTTCGTGGACCCGCGCGGCACGCAGGGGCTGGAAGCCATCGCACGGATGCGCGTCCTGGACCCCAAGCTGCACATCGTGATCGTCACCGCCGCGCCGGATATCGATGCGCTCGAGCTGAGCGAACGCGTGCCCCCGGCGGACCGGCTCTATTATGTGCAGAAGCCGTTTCATTCCGTGGAGATCCGGCAGCTCGCGCTGGCGCTGGGCGAGAAATGGCGTGGCGAGAGGGAAACGGACGGGGATCCGGCGGAGCGCCTCCGGGTCCAGAGACGGGAAGCCGGATGCGCCGGCGCGGCGGAGATGTCGCCGGCGGGCGTTCTGGTATTCGACGCCGGCGACCGGCTGCTGTCCGCGAACCGGACGATCGGCCACCTGTTTCCGGAACTCGCGGCGTTCTTCGTGCCGGGCGCGCGCTACGAGGAAATCCAGTGGCAGATGGCCCGGCAGCTTCTGCCCAAGGACACCCTCTATCGGGTCCACTCCTGGGTCCGCGACCGCCTGGAATGGCACGCGGCCGGCGGCGGTCTTCACGAGCAGCGGCTGCGCGGGTCGCGGTGGGTTCTGCTGGCCGAGGCCCGGGCCGAAGGGGGCGGGACCACCTGCCACTTCCACGACGTCACGGAGTTGAAACGGCGCGAGGGCAGGCGGGCCGCCGCGGCGCGCCTGACCCAAATGTCGCAGGCCTTCGCGGGGCTGTGCGACCGGCTCTATCTGGACCCGGAGTCGGGCGGGGTCGGGCCGGGCGACGGCAAGGTGGTCAGCCTGCGTGCCGGGGCGATGGAGGGACGCCAGGCCGCCGGACGGTCCGCCGGCCCGGACGGAAGTGAGATCAACAGTCTGCTGGGCAAGCTGCGGGCGGTCGCACAGCGCCAGCGGCTCCGGCCGAAGCGGCTCGACCTCAACGCGGCGGTTGCGGAATTCGTGCAGACCGGCGACTACGCCTTCCCGGCCACCGTCGGGGTCGAGGTCGTCGCCGGCGCCGGCCTGTGGCCCGTCCAGATCGACCGGGACGTGTTCGCCGCCGCGCTCGGCGAGCTGGCCCGGAACGCCTGCGACGCCATGCCGGAGGGCGGGCATCTGACCTTGGAGATCGCGAACGCGGACCCTGGCCGGGACGGCCCGGTCCAGGCCGACTACGTCCGCTTGTCGGTACGGGACACCGGGCCCGGCATGCCGCCCGAGTTCGCCGAGCGCGCCCTCAATCCGTTCTTCACCACCAAGTCCGCGGCGGCGCATCTTGGCCTCGGCCTCAGTACGGTGCACGGTTTCGTAAGCCAATCCGGCGGCCGGATGGAGATCACAGCGGGGGACGGTCAGGGAACCCGCGTCGATCTCTACTTTCCGCGCGCCGTTGTCGCGGCAGGCGCCAACGCGTCGTTGAACGAACCGACCCGCCGGCGTCCGAGCGACGGTTCGGGCTGATGACCGGACACGGCGAGGTCGGACTGGACGCGATGCTCGGGACGACTGGCGTTGTTCGTCTGCGGCTTTTCGGCGGTTTTCTGCTGGAAGACGAAATCGGCCGACCGATCCCTGTTTCCCTCCGCAAGGCCGAGGCCCTGCTTGCCTATCTGGCCGTCTCGGCGGACCAGAGCGCCCCGCGCGAGGCGCTGGCCGCCTTGCTCTGGGGCGACTTCACGCAGCCGCGCGCCCGGCAGAGTTTGCGTCAGGTGCTGCTGGCCCTGGGCAAGGCCCTGCGCCGCTGCGAGACGCCGGTCCTTCGCGTGACCGATCAGACGGTGTCGCTGGAACCCGGTGCGGTCCTGGTCGACGCCCTCGAGCTGGCGCGGCTGACGGACGAGGGTTCGCCGCAGTCGCTGGCCTCGGCCGCATCGCTCTGCGGCGGCGAGTTCCTGGCCGGGCTGCGTCTCGACGCGCCGGAGTTCGAGGACTGGCTGGCCGTCACGCGCGGCCGGCTGCGCGATCGCGCCCTGCAGGCGATGGTCGCCCTGCTCGCGCATCAGGAAGGCGCGGAGGACCTGGAGGGCGCAGCCGCTACCGCCCGGCGGATTCTGGCTATCGACCCATTCCGCGAGGACATCCACCGGCGACTGATGCGGCTCTATGCCGAAAACGGCATGCGCGCCTCGGCCCTGGCCCAGTACCGCGAGTGCCGCGAGGTTCTGAACCGCGAACTGGGCGTCTTGCCGGACCGGGAGACTACGCGGCTCTATCAGAGCATCCACGACCAAGCGTCGGCGGGCGATGCGCCCGTGCAGCGACCCGGACCCGCCGCGTCGCGGCACCGGGCCGGACCGGCGCCAGGCCGGCTGCCCGCCGAGGCGGCCGAGCAACTGCAGGCCGAGGCCCTGGCGGCCCATTACCGGGTGATCGCCGGCCGGCTCGCCGAGGCGGACCGGCGGCAGGACGCGCTGGCGGCCCTGGTTCTGGCCGCGCGGCTCGAGATGACGCGGGGCGCGCAGCTGGCGGCCCGGCGCATCCTCGAGCAGGGTCAGACACTGCTGCGGGACACGGACGGCTCCGGCGAGGACGCTTCCTCGGCGCTCGACCTGTATCTCGCGCTCGCCGTCTGTGCCGAGGACAGTGACGATCCGGTCGGCGCGCGGTCCGCGCTCGAGGCAGCGGAGCGCCTGGCCGAAGGTCTCGCGGATTCCGGACGGCGGGCCAAGGTCCTGATCGCGCGCTCCCGGGCCCACCAGCGCGGCGGCGAGGAGGCGGTTGCCTGGGACTGCGCCCGTCGCGGTCTGTCCCTGGCGGCGCGCGCCGGCGACGAAGGCGCCTGGCTGGACAGCGAGCGCTTCATCGCGCGGCTGCACCTGGTCGCCCGGCCCGGCGACCGGCTGGCCCGGCACTTTGCCGCACGGGCGCAGGACAACGGCGCGGCGGGCCTGCCGGCCGAGGCGGCGCGGGCCAGCGCCCTGCTCGGCCTGGCGCGTGCCACGGCGGGCGATTTCGCCGAAGCGCATGAGGATTGTGCGCGGGCCGTCAGGCTCGCCGGGGAGTCGCGCCGTCCGGATTTCCTGGCCGGCGCCTTCGAGGCGCAGGGCCTGGTCCGACTCTGGTGCGGGCAGGCCGGACCGGCGCTGGAGAGTTTCGCGCGGGCGCTCGAGATCGGCGAGGCGCGGGGCGACCTGCTGCGCCGTTACGTGCTCTGCGGCTTTCGCGGCCTCGCCTTGCTGGCCGGTGGGCGGCGCAAGGCGGCGCGCCGCGAGCTGAACCGTGCCGTCGCCATGGCGAAGCGACTCGGCACCCGGTTCCTGCTGGCGTTCTTCGAGGCCGGGCTGGCCGAGAGCGCATGCCAGCCCGGCCAAGAACGCCTGGCCTCCGGTCTGACCCGCGAGGTCCTGTCCCTGGCCGCCGAGACCAATCAACCCTGGGCCGGCTCGATCGCCGCGCGGACGCTGGCGGTGGCGCTCGCCCGGCCGAAGGGACGCGATCTCGGGCGCGCCGAGCAGGCAATCGATCGGGCGGTGGCGGTCCAGCGGGGCCTCGGCCTTCGCTTCGAGCTGGCCCGTTCGCTCTCGATCCAGGCCCGCATACTCGATGCGCGGGGCAAGTCCCGGCAATCCGGCGAGGCGGGCACGGAGGCGGGCGAGCTTTTCCGGCGGATGGGCCTGCCGCCTGGCGCGGGTATGTCCGAACTCAGGATTTCTTTAGAATAGGCGGCAATAATCCGTCCGAGGCCGCGCGTGGCGAGGCAAGCAGGCCGCCGCCGCCGCCCGGCCGAGGAGAGGCCGCCATGGAAGAACCCGATCTGCAAATTGTGGCGCACGGCGCCTTCGCGCTCTATGTCCTGCTGCTCGCCGCGGCGGCCGCCACGGACGTCTGGAAGTTCAAGATCCCGAACTGGGTCAGCGCCGCGTTGCTGTTGCTTTTCGTTCCGACGGCGCTGCTGCTGCCGGTCGAGGTCGACTGGCTCTCGCACGTCGGGGCAGGATTCAGCGTGCTCGCTGTCGGCGTGCTGCTCTTTGCCTGGGGTTGGCTCGGGGCCGGCGACATCAAGCTGATGACCGCCGTTTCGCTCTGGACGGGTTTCGCCTACCTGGCGCAGTTCGTCTTCGTCGTCGCGCTGGCCGGGGGGGCCTTGGCGCTGCTGCTGCTGGTCCTGCGTATCGTGATCGCGCGCCTGCCGGCCGTTCGCGCGGCGCCGGACGGGGGTTCGCTGCCGCGGATCCTGGTCAAGGGCGAAAGGGTGCCCTACGGCGTCGCGATCGCCTGCGGTGCGATCATCCTCGGCTTCCAGCTGCCCTACCTGGGCCTCCGGATCGCCGCCTGAAGGCGTATCGCGGGCCTGTCCGGCTAGGAAATGCGGCGCAGGGTCCGATTGCGCACGCGCACCGCGGCCAGGGCCGCCTTGCGCCGGTACTGCGTCCGCGCGTGCCAGCGCGCCGTCACCATCAAGGCGGCGATCCCGAACACCAGGGTCGGGTACCACCAGGGGATCAGGGCCGACGCGTCCACGAAGAACTCGTAGTACGGGTCCCCCATGGCGTTCGCCCCGTAGATCTGATCCAGCAACCACTTCATGGCCAAGGTTCCTTGCTCACTTCCCGGTTAACACTTTTCCACCCCCGTTAAGACTCTCTTTACCAAACCGGGCGTGATCCCAGCGTCATCGCCGGTCGCCCATCCGGCCGCAGGGTTCCTTGGAGGGCGCCCTGCGGGTCACGATCCGTTAACCATAAGGCCGCATGGAGCGCGCGACGGGCATTCAGCCGGCCGAACCCGGCTCTGTGCGGGCGGAACCGCGGCCTGTCGCGGGGCAAAGAAAAGGCCGGGCCCGAGGGCCCGGCCATGAACGGACGGCGCGGGAGCGTGCTATTCCTTCACTTCCTCCCAGCCGGTGATCATCGCCTTCAGCTGGGCGAACAGGGTTTCTCCCATTGTGATCAGGTAGAGGTGCGCGACGAGGAAGGCCAGCATCAGGAACGCACCCACCGTGTGCAGAACCGCGACGACCTGCAGGTCGGCACCGGCAAGGACTCCGCCCCAGGAGTTGTAGAACAGGTAGAGCAGGCCCGTGATCCAGATGAGCGGGTTCACCGCCAGCTTGATCCCCAGATAAGTCAGGCGCTGCAGGGGGTTGTGCTTGCGTTCCGGGGTCGCCTTGTAGGGGTGCGGATCGCCCGAGAAGACGCCCCAGGCGTAGAACTTGGCCATGGCGAAGATCCGGCCCGGCTTGTCCGAGGGGATGTACTGCTTCCATTCCCCCGTGGTGAAGTGCCAGAAGATAGCGAAAGCCCAGAGCCCGATCAGCGCCCAGGCCGTGGTGGTATGGGTGCTCACCGCGGTCTCGAACCCGAGCAGCGTGTAGGCGCCGTGGATCTCGAAGCCCGTCAGCATCATGGTGAGGATCAGGGCCGCCTGCGCCCAGTGCCAGAACCGCTCGAAGCGCTTGAACAGATAGATGCGGGACATGGTTCTAGCTCCTCTTGATGGCGGAAAACACACGGACGACGCCGTGGATCAGGATCCCGGCGAGAACCAGCGAAACGAGGGCCCATCCGGCCAGGTCGACCGGCTTGAGGCTGTCGCGCCCCGGCATGTAGATGCCGGCGACATCCTTAAGGCGTCCCTCGCGGGCATGGCATCCGTCGCACGCGATGGCGTCGTCCTTGGACGCCACCATGTGGGTGATGGGCCAGGACATCTCGCTCTCGATGAAGCCCAGCTCGCCGCTGTAGGTGTAGCCGACCGACTGCATGCCGGCGCTGAGCGCCCGGTTCCAGTCGAAGGACTTCCAGTAGGCGTCGGGATCCTTGCCGAAGAGGTGCGGCACGGCGAGGATATCGGCGCCCGCGTCGTAGGGCTGGATGCCCTTGAAGACCTTGAACGGCCAGATGCGCGACCTGCCGTCGTCGGCCGACCCGCCGAAGCTGTTGATCTCGACCCCGTTTTCCGGGTCGACCCGGTCGCCCAGCTCGGTGTACGCGATCTCGCCGTTGAACCAGCGGTACTGGGGTACGACGTTCTCGGCCCAGGCGAACTGGCCCTTCTTGATGCTGTGGACGACCTCGCCCTTGCCGTTCTTGACGACCGGCTTGCCGTCGATCTTGCGGCCCGCCTTGGACCAGTCCCACCACATCTTGGTGGCGATGCCGCCGCGCGCGAAGGCTGGGATGTGGCAGGTCTGGCAGGCGACCACGTCGGTGTGGTCGTTCAGCTTCTCGTCCTTCATGGGACGCTCGCCGTGGCACGACCGGCAGGTCGCCCGCTCGTCGTTGCCCTTGCCGGGGACGACCATGCCGTCCGTGTCGGCCGCAACGGTGGTGTAGCGGCTGCCCTGGATCGCGTGGGCGTCGGTGCGGTGGCAGGTCGAGCAGGCGAAGTCGAGGCCCTCGGCGTCCATGTGGACGTCCAGATCCTTGTCCGGCTTGCCGAGCGAGCTGTCGATGTCGCCGTGCTTCACGGCATTGCCGCCGCCGCCGTAGAAGTGGCAGGCGCCGCAGGTCTGACGGCTTGTCGGACCGACGTTCTGGGCGACCTTCTTGAGGTCGACCGGCGGGCGCATCTTGCCCGACTTGGGCGGCCATTCCTTGGACGCGTAGTTGGGGTGGCCGGCGCCGGTGGGGAATTTCTTGTAGCTGCCCGTGGTGTCGTGGCAGACGAGACAGTCGACGTTCTCCTTGGAGGCGAAGTCGAAGTTGCCGTCCTTCCAGCCGTAGCCGATGTGGCAGCTGGTGCAGCGCGGCTCGTTGGAGGACACCGCGACGCAGAAGTTGTTGATGATGTTCCTCTTGCCGAGCCGTTGCCCCGTCTCGGGGCTGACGAACTCCCAGGTCCAGTGCTTGGTCTTGTGGATCTGGTCGGCCGCCTCGGTGTGGCAGGTGAGGCAGGCCTTGGTCACCTCGGGTCCGGTCTGGAAGTCCTTGTCGAGGGCTTCCAGCTTGCTGTGGTCCGTGGTGCTGGACGAGGCCTTGGCCTCCGACGCCTCCGAGGCTGTCAAGCCCGCCGCGTTCGAGGGGACCGGACTGGCCAGGGCGAAGGCCAAGGCCACCATGGCCGCCGGCAGAGCGGCCGGCCGCCAAAGGGGCTCTCCTCGAGCTTTCCCGTACATGCAACTCCTCCTCTCAGTCAGGGGGAACGGCCACCGATAAGCCGGCCGCCGTTCCAAAGACCCGAACCCGTCCGACACCGTCCGACCCCGACAGGGTCCGGGTCAGCGCAGCCTGGGTTCGGAGTTACGTCATGGTGTGTCCCCCTAAGGGGAGAAAGAAAACGCGCCCACACGCATTGGGACGTGTACCATACGCAAACATCAAACCACCTCAGGTTCGAAAATCCACAGTAGATCCTTGTGAAAGAGCACGATTCGACCCGGGCGTCCGTGATCCAGGTCAATTGCCTGACCCGATTTTTTTGCACTGCACCTATGCATCCGTGGCAGGGTGCTCGCCCCAGGCGCTCATCCCAGGGGCTCAATCCGGCCGCTGGGCGGTATCAGAGGCCGCGGCTGTGGTGCTTGGCGATCTTGGCCAGGATGGCGTTACGCAGGTACTCGAGCGAGGCCTCGGGCAGGCCGCGGCCGAAGGCGAGCGTCTGCCGGTCGCCTTGGATCAGGACCGCGGGACGGCGGTTCTCGTGCTCGCACGCGACCCTGACGGCCTCGACCTCGGCGGCCTCCAACGAGCGGCCCCGGCCCTCGCCCCAGGGACCGATGGTCGTCACAGTGAGCCCGTCCGGGGCGATGCGCAGGCGCCGCCGCGTCAGCCGGTCCCAGACCAGGCCGGCCACGACAAGCACCCCGAAGAAGACCCCCATGGCGCCGACGACAAGGCGCCCCATCTCGTCCACGGCGTCGCCCTCGCTCAGGAAGAAGCCGACATAGACGAAGGCCGCCGGAAAGGCGAGGAACACCAGCGTGCCGAGGAGCGAGACCTGCGGCCGGGTACGGGTCGCCACGACGGCTTCACCCTCGATGTCGACCGCCAGGCCCTCCGCACGCTGCTTCAGGACATCGTAGTCGACCGCGACCTTGCCCTCGTCGATCAGCTCGGCGACCGGCTTGTCCAGGTCCTCGACCTCGCGCGCGACCACGCCGCCCTCGCCCTCCTCGAGCGCCGGCAGCCTCAGCCAGCGGGCATAGGCCTCCCACTTGGCGCGCCAGCCCTCCTGGCGGCGCGCGGTGTAGAGGTTGATCGTCCGCTTGGGGTCGCCGTGCAGGAGCTCGACCAGATAGAGCGTGTAGTTGCTGTTCTTTGTGTGGACCCGGCGCGAGCGGCTGAGCACGCCGCGATAGGCAGTCAGCGGCTCCTGCCAGGACCTCGCGCCGAAGAGGCCACGCTCTGCGACCGCGACGAACAACCCGTCGAGCGTCACGGTCTTGCGCCAGAGCAGCCGGTGCAGTCCGTAGAGCACGATACCGACGCCGATGACGGGGAACAGCAGGAACAGCCAGTTCTCGGGCCGGCTCAGGTCCGGCGCGCCCTGCTGCATCATGCCGAAGACCGGAAACCCGCCCCAGACCGCGCCGAAGACCGTAATGAAAAGGCCGGCGAAGAGACTGCCCTTATGGGTCACCTCGACCGGCCAGGCGCCGATCGGCACCTCGGCGTGCCAGTGGCGGCGCAGATGGCCGAAGCTGGCTCGGCCCTTCGCGGACTG
>CAMYMY010000081.1 GCA_947259625.1 uncultured Kiloniellales bacterium
GCCGGCGATGCGCGGCTCGAGCCCGCCCAGATAGCCGTTGCAGGCCAGCACCAGGTAGCGCGCCTTGACGCGGCCCCGGGCGGTGGTGACGGCGCTCGGCCCGCCGGCGCCGGTCACCCGGCTGTTCTCGAACAGCCTTGCCCCGGCCTCGGCCGCCGCCCGCGCCAGGCCGAGGGCATAGTTGAGCGGGTGCAGGTGCCCGGCCCCCTGGTCCAGCGTGCCGCCGTGGTAGATCGTCGTGCCCAGCATCTCGGCCATCTCCGCGCGCGAGACGGCGCGCAGGTGCCGATAGCCGTAGTCGCGTTCCAAGTGCTCCGCGTTCTCCACCAGGTCCCGGACGTCGCCCGGCTTGTAGGCAGCGTTCAGCCCGCCCGCCCTGTAGTCGCAATCGATCGCGTGGCGCTCGATGCGCGCACGCACGGTCGCCTTGGCCTCCTCGGCCAGCTCCCAGAGCTGCCGCGCGGCCGCCTGGCCCAGCCGGCGCTCCAGCTCGCCCTGCGACTTGCGCTGGCCCGTGTTGAGCTGGCCGCCGTTGCGCCCCGAGGCGCCCCAGCCGATGCGCTCGGCCTCGAGCAGCACGACGTCGTAGTCGCGCTCGGCCAGGTGCAGCGCGGCCGAGAGGCCGGTGTAGCCGCCCCCCACCACGCAGACGTCGCAGGAGAGCTCGCCTTCGAGCCGGGGATGGTCGGTCAGGCCGACCGCCGTGGCGGCGTAGTAGGACTCGGGGTGCTCGGATTGGGGCATGGCATGGCACTCACTTGAGGTCGTCGGTCATCCGGTAGTAGAGCCAGGCGCCGCGCAGGTACCACGGCCGGAGCGCGGCGAAGGGAAAGCGCCGGGCCGGGCCGGCCATGACCGCGGGCAGGGCCGGCTGCTCGCTGTCGCGGCCGGCGACCAGGCGTGCCAGGGCCCGGCCGGTCCAGGGCGCGGTGTTCACCCCGTTGGCGTGATAGCCGTAGGCGTACCAGACGCCGGGGTCGTCCTCCAGGCGGCCGACCGCCGGCGTCAGGTCGCGGGTGAAGCAGACCAGCCCGCGCCAGAAGTGGCTGATCGGCACGTCCTTCCAGTGCGGGAAGACCTCGCCCAGCCGGCGCGCTATCCAGGCCTTCATCTTCTCGCCGTCCTCCAGCCGTCCGGTGGTGTCGCCCCGGGCGCCGAACAGGAAGCTGCGGTCGGGCAGCAGGCGGTAGTAGAACAGCAGCTGGCGCGTGTTGCAGACCGGGGTCTCGGTACGCCACTTCTGGGCGGCCAGCTCGTTCTCGGTCAGCGGGCGCGTGGTGACGATGTTGGAGAGGGCCGGCAGGATGCGCCCGTCGAAGGCCGGATGCAGCCCCTCGCGCGTGAAGCCGTTGGTCGCGACGATGACGCGGCGCGCGGCGAGGCTTCCGCCGGTCGTGACCAGCCGGTGCCGGCCTTGCGCGCGCTGCCAGTCGAGCACCCGGCTGTGCGGATGGAGTCGGGCGCCCCGGCGCTGGGCGGCGCGGCCCAGGCCGACGGCGAACTTGAGCGGGTCGAGCGCGAAGCCCGCGGCCATGTGGAGGGCGCCGAACTGCTCGCTCGAGTCGTAGCCGACCTCGGCGAACTGCTCGCGCCCGTAAAGCGTCGTCTCGATGCCGAACAGGCGGGTGAGCGCCTCGGCCTCCTCCTCCAGCCCCTTGAACCGCCCCGGGGAGTGCGCGACGGTCAGGTTGCCGTCGCCGCGGCGCTGGTAGTCGATGCCCTCGTCCTCGCCCAGCGCGCGGACCAGGTCGATGCCGTCGAGCTGGGCGGCGTAGAAGCGCTTGGTCTCGTCCAGGCCGTAGCGCGCGATCATCGCCTGGATCGAGAGCTTGCTGGCCGGCAGGCAGCAGAACCCGCCGTTGCGCCCCGAGGCGCCCCAGCCGATGTGGCCGGCCTCGAGCACCCGGACGTCGACGCCGTGGTCGCGCGCCAGGTGGAGCGCGGCCGAGAGGCCGGTATAGCCGCCGCCGATCACCGCGACGTCGCAGCTCTCCTCGGCCTCGAGCGGCCGCAGGCCGTCGGGCGGCGGCGGCGCGCCGGCCTCCCAATAGCTTTCGACCGGCCGCGTGTCGTCGTAGACCGAGCTGTGGAAGAGGGTGTGCATGGCGGGCGGCGCGGTGTCGGAGGGCAGACGGCTAGGCGTTCCGGGTCGCGGTTGCTATAGGCTGTCCGGACCCGTCGACAATAGGCGGGGCGCCCAGCCCCGTCCATGCGAATGATCGAGGAGCCGCCATGACCGATCCCCTGCTTGCCACCCCCTCGGGCCGGCCGCGCGCGCGGGCGCTGCCGGTACCCTTCGACGGCACGCCCGGACCCTGGAACGCGATCACCGACGTGCCCGGCGTCGAGGTCGGCTACTGCACCCTCGTGCGCGGCGAGGGGCCGCTGGTCGTCGGCCGGGGACCGGTGCGCACAGGCGTGACCGCGATCCTGCCGCGCGGGCGGGCGGGCCTCGGCCTGCCGGTCTTCGCCGGCAGCCACGCGCTCAACGGCAACGGCGAGCTGACCGGCACCTTGTGGATCGAGGAGTCCGGCCAGTGCGAAGGGCCGGTCACGATCACGAATACGCACGCCTGCGGCGTGGCGCGCGACGCCACGGCGCGTTGGCTGGTCGAGCGCCACCCCGAGGCTATCGGCGACTGGGGCCTGCCGGTCGCCGGCGAGACCTACGACGGCGAGCTGAACGACATCAACGGCTTCCACGTGACGGCCGAGCATGTCTTCGAGGCGCTCGAGAGCGCGCAGACCGGGCCGCTCGAGCTGGGCAGCGTCGGCGGCGGCACCGGCATGATCTGCTACGACTTCAAGGGCGGCTCGGGCAGCGCCTCGCGGGCGGTGACGGTCGAGGGCGAGTCCTATCTGCTCGGCGCTTTCGTGCAGGCCAACTTCGGCCACCGCCGCGAGCTGACCGTCGCCGGCGTCCCGGTCGGCCGCCACCTGCCCGGCGGCGAGCTGCGGAGCAAGCCGGCCGGCTCGATCATCGCCGTGATCGCCACCGACGCGCCGCTCCTGCCGCACCAGCTGAAGCGCCTGGCGCGCCGGGTCGGCCTCGGAGTCGGGCGCTCGGGCGGCCTCGCCCACAACGGTTCGGGCGACATCTTCCTCGCCGTCTCGACCGCCAACGCGGCGGCCTTGGGCGCGGGCACCGGCCCCCAGTCCGCGGCCTTCCTGGCGAACGACCGGCTCGACCCGCTGTTCGAGGCGGTGGTCCAGGCGACCGACGAGGCAGTGATCGACGCCATGGTGGCCAACGAGACCATGGTCGGGCGCGACGGCAACACGGCGCCGGCCCTGCCCCACGACCGGCTGCGCGCGCTCCTGGCGCGCTACGGCCGCGGGGCGGAGTAGGCGAGGCAGTCGCACGAAGCCCGAATCTTCCTCCCCCCTCGCGGGGGAGGACCGAGGAGGGGGGCTGGCTCATTCGATCCGAGTGACGCCTCCGAGGCTGGTGCGAGCAGCCTTGTCCACCCCCATCCAAACCTTCCCCCGTCGAGGGGGAAGGCTTTCTTGCCTTTCACCCGATTTCCCTAGCCGGCCAGCCCGGCGCGGTGGCCGCCAGGGACGGATTCCGCTAGGCTCCCGGCCGAGTCGCAACCGTGATCCTCTTCAAGGGAGACCTCTTTCGATGAGCCCCTTCGATGCCGCCGCCGCCCTGGTCGTCATGGCGGCCCTGCTCGGCTATCTGAACTACCGCTTCGTCGGGCTGCAGCAGACCATCGGGCTGACGGTCATGGGCGCCTTGGCCTCGCTCGCCGTGGTCGGCGCCGACGCGATCTTCCCGGGGGCCGGGTTCGGCCGGGCGGTGCGCGGCTTCCTGGCCGGCATCGACTTCCACGACGCACTGCTGAACGGCATGCTGTCCTTCCTGCTGTTCGCCGGCGCGTTGCACGTCGACCTCGGCAGCCTGCTCAAGCGCAAGGCGGCGGTCTTCGTCATGGCCACGGTCGGCGTGCTGCTCTCGACCGTGATCGTCGCCGCCGGCTTCAAGCTCGCCTCGGGCCTGCTCGGCCTCGAGCTGCCGTTCATCTGGTGCCTGGTGTTCGGCGCGCTGATCAGCCCGACCGACCCGGTCGCCGTGCTCGGCATCCTCAAGACCGCCAAGGTGCCGCCGTCGCTCGAGGCCAAGGTGGCCGGCGAGAGCCTGTTCAACGACGGCGTCGGGGTCGTCGTCTTCTCGATCCTGCTGGCCGCGGCGCTGGGCGCCGAAGAGTTCTCGCTGGGCCACGCCGCCGAGCTCTTCGCCGTCGAGGCCCTGGGCGGAGCGGTTCTGGGCCTGGTCCTCGGCTGGATCGTCTATAGAGCCATGAAGGCGATCGACGAGCATAACCTCGAGGTCCTGCTGACCCTGGCCCTGGTCATGGGCGGCTATGCGCTCGCCCAGCAGATCCACGTCAGCGGCCCGGTCGCCATGGCGGTCGCGGGCCTTTTGATCGGCAACCACGGCACGCGCTTTGCCATGAGCGAGCGGACCCGCGAGCACGTCACGCGCTTCTGGTCGCTGCTCGACGAGGTGCTGAACGCCGTCCTGTTCCTGCTGATCGGCCTCGAGGTCATCGCGATCGCGCTCGACGCCGGGCACCTGCTCTTGGGCGCCCTGGCCATCGCCATCGTGCTGGCCGCGCGGGCCGCCGCGGTCGGCCTGCCGCTCGCCGTGCTGTCGCGCCTCACCCCCTTCACCCGGGGCGCCTATCCGATCCTGGTCTGGGGCGGCCTGCGCGGCGGCATCTCGATCGCGCTGGCCCTCTCCCTGCCCGAGGGCGCGGTCAAGGCGACGGTGCTCACGGCGACCTACGTGGTCGTGGTCTTCTCGGTCGTCGTCCAGGGCGCCACGGTCGGCCTCCTGGCCCGCCGCGTCGTCGCCGGCGCCGAATAGGGCGGGTCCGGCGTGAGCAAACGAGCCCATGCACAGTAAAAGTCGTTTGTTTTCAAGGAGTTAGAATGCCGTTCGGGAGCGGGGCGTACGGCATAAGCTATTGAAAAACAAAGAGAATTCACCACAGAGGCACAGAGGCACAGAGGCACAGAGGCACAGAGGAACCAAACGCAGAACCACGAAGGCACAAAGACACAAAGGGTTTGGTTTGCGCGCTGCGCGCGCGAAAAAACGGTCCTTTCTCTTGGTGGTCTTCGTATCTTGGTGCCTTGGTGGTCCAAATTGTTGGTTCCTCTGTGTCTCTGTGCCTCTGTGGTGAACCTTGTTGGTTTCCTGCCTGGGCGACATAATTGTGTTTTGTTCTTGACAATGGCCTTGATATAGGGTATATATCCTAACATCGGAATCGGAGCGGGAGAGGGCCATGGAGTCGGACGAGTTTCTGGCCGAGGAGGGCGCGCGCGTCGCGAACTGGCTGGACGGCCTGCAGTTCCGCGGGCTCTGCCTGCCGGAGGGCTTGACCGTGGACCAGGCCGCCCGGGAGCGCGAGGGCGCGCGGTCGGCGGCGGCGGGGCTCGCCGGCGAAGTGTGGGACGCCGGGGGCACGGGGATCGAGGCGCGGATCCAGGCCGCGCAGTTCGTCTCGGCCCACGCCGCCGCGATGGACTGGCAGGCCGAGGCCAACCGCCGCGACCTGCCGCCCCACGCCCGTGCCACCGCCCAGCTCGGCGGCCTCTGCCGCCTCAGGGCCGAGCAGCGCAAGGACCGGGAGCAGGCGATGCGCCTCGCCGAGCAGACGGCGCGCCTCGCCGCGCAGGAGACCGCCGCCAAGACCGCCGCCGAGTCCAAGGCCTGGAGTGCCGACCGCTGGGCGCTGGTCGCCGACATGGAGCGGACCCTCAAGGCCGGCATCGGCCCGCGGGCGGCCGCCGGCCTCGACCGCGAGCTCGACCCGGACTTCGATCCCGAGGCGATGGCCGATCTGGACCTCGACAGGATGGCCGACCCCGCCGCCGACCTCGACGAGATGGCCGACCTCGCCCTCGCCCTGGCTACACCGCCGCCGGGCACCGAGGCCCCTGGCGCGGCGCGCTCCGACCCGCAGCCCGCACGCCCGCCAGCGCCCACGAAGCCCGAGCCCGTCGGCGCCGGCGTGCCCGCGCCGCCGTCCGAGCCGGCGCCACCCTTGAACCGCCGGCAGCGCCGGGCGCTCGAGCGGCTGCGGCGGAAGGGGAGGTGGCGAGACAGGGTGGAGTGACCGGCTTGGTGTTGCGGTCGGCCCAATGCCGGGTCCGAGCTCTCCTACCCAACAATGCAATAACGCATACCTCGTTAGTTTGACGTTGCCTTGATTGCTGTGAGAGCGTTCGAGGTGTCGAGGCCGGGCGCGTCGTGCGCGCCGCCCCGGAAGCGGCCGGTCGAGGAGAGCGCTTTGCCAGGCGACAACCCCGGCCGGAGCCGGGGTTGGATCAGCGGCCGTCGCCGCCTGGGTCGTGTTGCCGCTCCCGGCGTTCGAGGCGCCTTACTTCATCTTCTTCTTGAAGTACTTGCTGGCCTCGTCCTTGAGCGCCTTGCCGGCGGTGAAGCGCGGCTGCAGGGTCGCGGGCTTGGCCTTGAAGGTGGCCGGCTCGCCGGTGAAGGGGTTGGTGCCCTTGCGGGCCTTGGTCGCCGCCTTGAAGCGCATCTTGAGGCGGCCGAGATGGCCGAGCGGCACGCTGCCCGGCTTCTTCTTCTTGGTGTCCTTGAGAGCGAGCTCGGAGACGACCGGCCACAGGAGATCGAGGAACCTGTTCGCGTCCCTGCGGCTGAATTCGCAATCCCACTCGTCGCCGAACTCCTTGGTCAGGGCCGCGGAGTAGGCGTCGGCAAGCTGGGTCTTCGTCACAGTCATGGCTTTTCCTTCGTGTTCGATCTTGGAAGAGTGAAGAGTAAGGACTCGATCCGGATATTGGCGGTGATGCCTTGTTCCGCCAACCTACGCAACCAGTGGTAAATCAAAGGTAAAGCGGCGCCCCGGGCCGGCTTGGACTTGGCGCCCGCGGGGCCGGTGCGATACCGCTGGCGTGCGGTAGCGGTGGATCCAGCCATGAGCTGAAATGTCGGCCGAGGGTGTGCTATGTCTGCTCTCGAGGCAGACACCGGAAGAAGGAGCCTCGTCGGAGGGTCGGGGCGGCGTTGGGCGAAACCGCGGCGGCGCCTGGCGCGTTGCCCCACCGATCGACGCCAGTTGGAACAGGGACAGGCCGATGACTCCGTTACATCCGAAGCTATCGAAGACTTTCGGATTGCTGCTGGCGGTGCTGGCGCTGCTGGTCGCGGGCCCGGCAGGCGCGCAGGAGCCTTCGGCGAAGGAGGCTCTGCGCGTCGGCACGGCCACTGCACCGCCCTTCGCCTTGAAGGCGCAAGACGGAAACTGGCACGGCATCAGCATCCAGCTCTGGCGCGAGTTGGCGGACGACCTCGGATTGGACTTCGAGCTGCAGGAGCGAAGCTTCACGGAGCTGCTCGAGGGTGTCGAGGACGGCTCGCTCGATGTCGGCATGGCGGCCATAACGATCACGTCCGATCGCGAGGTGGCCATGGATTTCACCCACGCGTTCTACGTCACCGGACTCGGAATCGCCGTTCCCTATGAAGGCACGGGCCAGGCCTGGCTGAAGGCCGCGGAGCGTTTCCTTTCCCTCGAGTTTCTCTACGTGCTGGGCACTCTGCTGCTGGTCATGTTCGTCGCCGGCATTCTCGTCTGGCTCTTCGAGCGGCGCCGCAACCCCGAGATGTTCGGCGGCGCGGCGAGGGGCATCGGCAGCGGCTTCTGGTGGTCGGCGGTCACGATGCACACGGTCGGCTACGGCGACAAGGCGCCGAAGACGCTTGGCGGCCGGATCGTCGCCCTGCTTTGGATGTTCACCTCGGTCATCATCCTGGCGAGTGCCACGGCCGCGATTACGTCCTCCCTGACGATCAGCGAGCTCGGCGGGTCCGTCAAGGGTGTCTCGGATCTCAAGCGCGTGCGTGTCGGCACCAGCGAGGGATCTTCCAGCGCCGCCTTCCTCGAGGCGAAGGACATTGTGGCCGCAGGCTTCTCAGGCACGCGGGCCGGCTTGCAGGCGCTCGCCGACGGCGAGATCGATGCCTTTGTCCAGGACGCCCCGATCCTGAAGTATCTGGTCACCAAGGACTTCCGCGGGCGGCTCCAGGTGCTGCCGCAAACCTTCGCCCGGCAGTATTACGGCATTGCGCTGTCCAGCGGCAGCGACCTCAGGGAACCGCTCAACAGGTCCATCCTGCGGTACATCCGGACCGAGGACTGGCAGGCCCTTCTCGAGCGCTATCTGGAGCCTTAGCCCTACGGTCCCCTTGACGGCAGGACGACAGGCCGGAATGCCGCCGGGCGGTCAGGGTTTCCTGCCGCTGCCGCCCTCGCTGTAATAGCGCGCGAAGGCGAAGGGAAAACCCGGGTTTCCGCTGTCCGCGACGGCGCCCTGGCCCCTGGCGGCGGCGAGCGCCGGGGGGCCTTGATCGCCGGCCGCGGCGGCGGGCCGGGCCTCGAACCGCCAGCCGGGCGGACCAACCGCGATGCCGCGGATCAGCGCGCGAGCCTCCGCGTCCGCCAGCGCTTCTCCCGCGGCGGCGCAGGCGTAGCCGAACAGGACCCGGCGCGGCCGGTTGTCGGGATCCGCGCCGATCTCGTCCCACTCGACCAGCAAGCCGACGCAGGGCCGCCCAAGCCTGCCCGCCCGGTAGGTCCGGTAGAACCAGGTCCCGGGGCGCCAGTCGAAACGCCCGAGCGGCCCCCAGGCGAGGTCGCGGCCCGCGTTGGCGTTCCATGTCGGCACCATCGCCGCGATCGGCATCTGATAATCGAGGGCCACGGTGAAGCTCCGGCTCGCCTCCGCGAAGACCAGCTCCAGCCGCCGTCCGCCTGTCTCGAAGACGGCGTACTCCTCGGTTTGCCACGGGTCGGCGAAGCCGACGCGGAGCGGCTCGGCCTCGGCGAAGGCTTCGGCCGTGACGACGATCCGATGCTCGCCTTTGCCAAGCCAATCGACCCGGCCCGGCTCCGTCGCCGGACCCGCGCAGGCAGCCAGGGCGCCCGCCACGGTCAGAGCCAGCGCGCCCGGCCGTGGCCTCGGGCCGGCGGTCAGGGCCAGTCCAGCAAATACACGGCGAATATTCTGTAGGGTCCCGGCTCGCATGTCACGAATCGCCCCGTCTCCAAGAGACCCTTGGCGTCTTCGAACGAGGATAGCAGGCAATGACGGTTGGTCGAAATCTCCTTCGCAAGGCCGTTGCAGGACAGCGGCGAGCACTCCGGGCTCGTGCCGACGCTGAAGCAAACGACATCGTAGCCTTCCAGCCGGGCCGCCGCGGGTCTCTCGACCTCCAACGCGAAGGACGGCTCCGGAGCAAAAGAGACCCAGCGTCCCGCCGCTTGGTCGAATTGATAGTCGTGGACTTCGTAATAGAACAGCCTGGCGCCCTCCAGGTCTATCGCGTTCCGCTCCGCCACCTGGCTGATGACATCGGGCGAATCGAACAGCCAATAGCCGTTGTGCCGCCAATAGTTTATGTAGTCGGCGAAGGCCCCTGAGACGCAAGAGCTGACGGAGTAGATGTCGTCCACGTTCGGCGCGCCCAGCCAATCGGGGCTTTTCTCGACACGCTTCGCCATGTAGCCGGCCGGGATCATCCTGCCCCCGACGCCGACGGGATGGACGCGTGGAAGATGCGGAAATCCAGTTTGCGGTCCATGTCCCCGGAACCCTAGCAGGCGCGGCTGCGCTTTGTCCTTTCGGCGCAGCCGCGCCCCGTTTCGCAGGGTCGCCGACAACCTACGGACGGAGAGTTCCGCCCCGGGCCATGGACCCGCCTGGCGGTGCGAAATCCAGCCAACTCGACGACTAGGACTGCGGGCCAAGCCCCCCGGCGTCGGCGCGGAGACGCATGACGGTCGCGTCGTTCTTGCCTTGCGGGACAATGACGAAGAGGTTGTCGAAGTCGGTCCGCTCGATCGTGCCGTTCTCCGACTTGCCCAGCTCCTTGACCAGCTTGGGAATCGTCTTCGTGTGAGCGACGATCAGGACGGCCTCGTCGGCATGGCGCGTACGAATCCGCTCCACGAGGCCGACCACGTCCTTGCGCGAGATGGTCACCATCGGAACGTTCAAGGCCCGGGAAATGGGCGCCCCGGTCTGTTGGGTGCGTTGCTTCTTGCTGGTGTAGACGGCCTTGATGCCCGCATCCCGCAGTATGCCTGCCCAGGCCTTTGCCCGCTGATGCCCCGCCTCCGTGAGCGGCGGGTCCTCGACGCCGGGCACCTTCTCGGCATGTCGTATCACATAGATAACCTGTTGGGCCTGTGCCGTAGGCAGGGCAGAAAAGCTGAACAGGATGGCCAGGGTGATGCCGATCAGTCTGTATCGCATGTCGGTGACCTCGCTTTGGTGAATGCCAGTTAACAATAAAGGCACAAAATTGCGCCTTTATTACTCTCAATTGTAAGTGTATTTTGCTAATGTGTAATTAAAGTAATAAGTTAATTTTCGCCGGATGTCTGATTTCGGCATTTGGACTCGGCACACTTGGAGTTCTACTCCAGATTCCAACTGACAACTCCAAATTTAATCGACGCACTACATTCACCCCAGCAACACAGAGATAAAGGGCGGCATGTGTTGCCGCGTTTCGCACCCGGAATTCCTTTGTCTCCGGTGACCCTTTCCGTTGTGGTTCAAGCCGATGTGGCTGTCTCTTGTTCTTGATGTTGACCCGTAGATAGGATGTTAGACCTTTTGTCTGCAAATCATCTCCGACAGACAGGGCAGGACCATGAGCACGGACGGCAAGAGCAACGGCGCGGAGCGCGAGCCACGGGACGAGACGGACGAATGCATTTTACGGTGGAGGATCGGGGACCGTAGCTGTTAGGATTGTTCAGGAACAGCCTGGTTCGGAGCGGGGAAGC
>CAMYMY010000082.1 GCA_947259625.1 uncultured Kiloniellales bacterium
GCGCAGCACAGGCACTCCCAGCACTGGTCCGGTTCCTGGTTGTAGGCCTTCATGCGCTCGACATCGAGCTTCATGAGGTCGTGCGGACAGATGTGCATGCAGGCGGTGACCTCGCCTCCCTTGCAGCCATCGCACTTTTCGGTGTGTACGAAAGTGGGCATTCGGCTTACCTCTGGGTCTGGAGGCGAAGATTCACCTCTGGATTCCGACAACTCCCCGGTTCCGTGTGGAACACGAGGCCTCCCCGCTCCCCGCGCGACATGACGTCGTGCGAAGCGAGGCCGCGAGTATATATGAAAAATCGCATATGTTAAACGGGGGTTGCTTTGACTTATATCAATTGAGCACCGATTCTCCGTCATTGCCCGCCCGAAACAGCGGCGGGCCGCCTTGCGTCCCGAGGGTGTCAGCCGCAGACCGACCCTTTCTTCCGGCCATCTACGGCCCGGCGCCCGCCGCCGGCAGGATGTCCGCAAGCTCCTGGGCGTTCTTGCGCCTAGCCAGCGTGAGCGCCGCCGTACCCGGCGAAGCATGCCTGGAAACCGGCGACATCTCTCCAAGCACCGTATTCGAGCCGACCGAAGATCCGATCGAACCGTGCCTCGAGCGGAATCCACGCCCAAAAAATGTCAGGGTTGAGTCGCAATCGAATTCCGCTCACAATCGGCCCGACGAGAGATCGCCACTTGGGGAAGCTAGGCTCAATGTTCACCGGTAATCCCTTTGCCGAGCTTTCGGCGTCCATACCCCCCGTCGTCATGCAGACGTACATCGTCGTCATGGTAATTCTGGTCGCGAGTGGCACGCTGTTCGACATTGTTCATAAGAAGAGCGCCAGGTACTTCTTTAACAATTGGCGGAACGCAAAGAATAAAGCGACGCAGCAAGTCAGTGGCGGGAAAATGGTGTCCCTGGCGGTCCAGACCGCTGTTGTGGACGGCCTGACTTCTGGTGAATTCTGCAACGTGCAGCGCAGAATTGCCCACCTGCTGACAATGTACGGTTTCCTTGCTTACGTCATCACAACCGTCATCATGGTGTTCTGGTACCCAACGCCCGCCACCCCCGCGCCCGCCATCCTGCCGCAACTGTGGTACCTCGGAGCCTTGTTGGTTTGCCTCGGCGGTTACTGGTTCTGGTTTTTCATTAGGGTCGACGTCGCCGCCGAGGGCAATTCACCGTTCCACGTTGTGCGCGCCGACCTCTTCATCCTCTCGCTTCTCGCGAGCGTGACACTGGGCCTGGTCTGGGCCACCCTGCAGGCGACGGGCAACTCGTGGACAAACGTGTTCCTCGGTTTGTACCTCATCGCCACGACGGTGCTGTTCGCATCCGTTCCGTGGTCCAAGTTCTCACATATGTTCTTCAAGCCCGTAGCGGCCTTCCAGAAACGGGTGGCAGAAGCGAACGGTTCGAGGAGCAACCTGCCTGGCCCAGCCGACCAACCGGAAATATTCGGCAGCGCCCGCCAACAGCCCCGACATTATTGATCAGCCCATCAGTGACCTTTGGTCTTCGATACGGGAGATAACGGAGTATCATGCCGACATTCGTGTATATGACTCGTTGCGACGGCTGCGGACATTGCGTCGACATCTGCCCGTCCGACATCATGCACATCGATACCACCTATCGCCGTGCCTATAACATCGAGCCGAATATGTGCTGGGAGTGCTACTCCTGTGTGAAGGCGTGTCCGCAGAATGCGATAGACTGCCGCGGCTACGCAGACTTCGCCCCTTTGGGCCACAGTGTTCGGGTGCTCCGGGAAGAGGCGAAGGGTACTATTTCATGGAAGATCAAGTTCCGGAACGGCAACGAAAAAAACTTCGTTTCCCCGATCCGGACCACGCCATGGGGCTCGATCAAATCACCGGCTGATTACGAGGCGCCCAGCCAGGAAGCGATGAAATCCCAGGAACTCGCGCACGAACCGGATGCACTCAACATCGACAAGTTGCCCGCGTTGACTCCGGATCAACTCAAGCAGGGAGTGGTCTAGTGGGTCTGTTCACACGCAAGAAAACGGTGTTCGTGGAGTCGGATATCCTCGTCATCGGCGGCGGCATGGCCGGCTGCGGGGCCACGTACGAATCCAGGTACTGGGGGCGCGACCTAAAGGTTGTCTGCGTCGAGAAGGCGAACATCGAGCGCAGCGGCGCCGTCGCGCAAGGCCTATACGCGATCAACTGCTACATGGGCATGCAGTGGGACGAGAACCAGCCCGAGGATCATGTCCGCTATGCCCGGAACGACCTCATGGGTCTCGTGCGGGAGGATCTGGGCTACGATATCGCTCGGCATGTCGACTCCACGGTGCACAAGTTCGAGGAGTGGGGTCTCCCCATCATGAAGGATCCGGAAACCGGGCGGTATCTGCGCGAAGGCAAATGGCAGATCATGATTCACGGCGAAAGCTACAAGCCGATCGTCGCCGAGGCCGCCCGCAAGGCCGCCACCGAAATCTACAACCGGATCATGGTGACCCACCTGCTGATGGACAAGACGAAGCCCAACCGAGTCGCCGGGGCCGTCGGTTTCAACGTCCGTAATGGGAACTTCTACGTCTTCCGCTCGAAGGCCGTCATCGTATCCGCCGGTGGTGCGTCGCACATCTTCAAGCCCCGTGCGGTGGGTGAAGGCATGGGTCGAACGTGGTATGCCCCATGGAGCAGCGCCTCTGCTTATGCGTTGCCGATCCTCGCCGGCGCCAAGATGACGCAGATGGAGAACCGGATCGTCCTCACCCGCTTCAAGGACGGCTATGGTCCGGTCGGTGCCTATTTTCTGCATCTCAAGACCTACACCGAAAACGCGTATGGAGAAGAGTACGAGTCCAAATGGTATGATCACACTAAGGAATTGGTCGGGGATTACGTCGATCGGCACCCGGTGCCGACCTGCCTGCGGAACCACGCCCTTCTGGAGGAGGTCAAGGCCGGCAGAGGCCCCATTCGCATGGTGACGAAGGAGGCCTTCCAGGATCCGCACAACGAGACTGTTGGCTGGGAGAACTTCCTCGGCATGACGATCGGGCAGGCGGTCGTCTGGGCGTCGCAGAACATCGATCCCAAGCACACCAATCCCGAGCTGACCACGTCCGAGCCTTACGTCATGGGCTCCCACGCCACGTGCTCCGGCGCATGGGCGAGCGGACCGGCGGACTACGCCCCCTCGGAATACCAGTGGGGATACAACCGGATGATGACCGTCGATGGACTTTTCGGCGCCGGCGACACCATCGGCGGCACCGCCCACAAGTTCTCGTCGGGATCCTTCGCGGAAGGCCGGATCGCCGGAAAGGCGGCGGTCAATTACGTGAACGACCTGGGTAGCGATCAGCCTCAGGTCAGCGAGGGAGAGTACGAAGATCTCAAAAAGGTCGTCTTCCAACCCTTGGAGACCTACCAGGTTGGCCGCAACGAGATCGTCGCGGGAACCGTTTCGCCGAGCTACATGTTGCCGATTAGTGGTCTTCAGCGTCTCGAGAAGATCATGGACGAATACGTCGGCGGTATCAGCTCCCTCTACACGACGAACGAACCTTTGCTCACGCGCGGGCTGGAGTTGCTGAGCATGCTGAAGGAAGACCTCGACCATCTCGGGGCCGAAGACCTTCACCAGCTTCAGCGGGCGTGGGAGCTTCACCACCGGGTCTTGGCCTCGGAGGCTGTGACGCAGCACACGATGTTCCGGACGGAAACGCGGTGGCCGGGGTATTACTATCGGGCCGATCATCCGAAGCTGGATGATACCGATTGGCATTGCTTCACCTTATCCCGCTACGACCGGGACTCCGGAACGTGGGAAATGGAGAAGGCCCCCGTGTATCACATCGTCGATTGAACGGAGTTCATCGAAGAACGCTTTGATGTGATGAGAAGCCCCTGATGGGGCTCGAGACCGGACGCGCCGGGGAACTGACCGGCATCTATTCTTCGGCGCCCGCCGCCAGCAAGATCTCGGCGATCTCCGGCAGCTTCTTGCGCTCGGCCAGCTTAAGCGCGGTCATGCCCTCGGCGTCGGCGGCATTGGCGTCGGCGCCGATTTCCAAAAGCAGCCGCACGGTCTCGGGCTGGCCCCGCGCCACGGCCCAGATCAAGGGCGTCCCGCCGTCGCCGTCGGCCGCGTTCACGTTCGCGCCCTTGGCCAGGAAGGCCTGGACGATCGGCGGGTAGCCCTTCTTGACCGCCTCTATGAGGTTGCGGTCGACCCCGACCCGGGTGTCCCAGGCGCCGTACTCGAGATAGACCGGCTCGCCCGCCTCGTCGACGCGGTGGACCATGGGGTAATAGGGCATGGCCCCCGTGTCGACGATGTGCGCGCCCGGGCCGTAGTCGCAGGCCACGGCCCGCGCCGCCTCGGCGCTGTCGTAGCCGAAGACCCCCTCGCCGCCCGGCGAAACGACATAGTAGCGGTGCTCTTCCATGACCAATGCGCTCTCCGGTTCGGCGAAGCGCGGCGAGCCCGGCCCTCTGTTACGCCTGGCTGTCGTAGTGGGCCTGAAGCACCTCGAGCACCTCCGGCCGGCTGAACTCGCCCGGAATCTTTTCGTGCTTGGCGAACATCTCGCGCAGCCGGGTTCCCGAAATCGACAGCCGGTGTTCCTCGGCGTGCGGGCAGGTGCGGTTGGTAGCCGTGCTCCCGCAGCGCTCGCAATAGAAGGTGATGTCGATCTTCAGCGGTTCGGTTTCCAGGCTGTCCGGCGTCAGGGTGTCGAAGATGTGGTGCGCGTCGAAGGGCCCGTAGTAGCTGCCGACGCCGGCGTGGTCGCGGCCGATGACCAGGTGCGAGCACCCGAAGTTCTGCCGGAACAGGGCGTGCAGCAGGGCCTCGCGCGGGCCGGCGTAGCGCATCTCGATGGGATAGCCGGCCTGGATCACGGTGCCGGGCACGAAGTAGTTCTCGACCAGCGCATCGATCGCCTGGACCCGGACCTCGGCCGGAATGTCGCCGGGCTTGAGCTTGCCGAGCACCTGGTGGATCAGCAGGCCGTCGCAGATCTCGACCGCGATCTTGGCCAGGTACTCGTGGCTGCGGTGCATGGGGTTGCGGGTCTGGAAGGCGGCGACCTTCGACCAGCCCTTCTCCGAGAAGAGGGCCCGGGTCTCCGCCGGGCGCAGGTAGAGGCCCTTGTAGGCCGTCGGGTAGACGCCTTCGCTGAGCGCCATGACCCGGCCCGCGAGGTTGACCTCGCCCTGGGCCATGACCTTGGCCACGCCGGGATGCGCCGGGTCCGTGGTGCGGAACACGTGCTCGCATTCCAGCTCCTTGTCGATCTTGTACTTCTCCAGGACCTCCAGGATCGCCATGATCTCGCCCGACTCGGCGTCGACCAGCGCCACCTCCTCTTCGATGTGGATGGTCTCGGCCAGGTCCTGGTCGCAGGACAAGGTGATCGGGATCGGCCAGAACAGGCCGCTGGTCAGCTTCATGTCCAGGCAGACCCCGCGCCAGTCCTCCTCGCCCATGAAGCCGTCCAAGGGCGTGTAGGCGCCCATCGCGAGCATCACCAGATCGGAGGTCTCGCGGCTTGTGAGCGGCACGCTCTTCAGGGTCGCCGCGCGTTTCACCTCTTCGCCCCGTTCTACGCCTGGGATCAGCAGGGGCTTGATGGTGCCGTTCCCGTGCGGTGCAACCAACCTCGACATCGAAAGCACTCCCTTCGTCCGTTTGCTCCCGTTGCCCGACCGGGATTCGCGTCGCGTTCCCCGCACACCCGAGGCGGGTGCGCACGCCGATAGTCTGCTTTGTAGCAAAAACCTTGCCTCCCGGGCTACAACAAATTACAATTTTTGAATGTGTAAGGCGCAGGTCCGGACGGTGCGCGCCGTCCTTCGGGGGGCATCCGGCTGCTTCAGCGCTGACGCGAAGAAGGAAAACCATAGGAAAGATAAGATTTTAGGGCTGACCGAGACATCCTAATATCGGGCGTGTTGCCGCAATGGGGCTGCGGTATGCGCCGGATCCATGAGGCGGACAGAGAAGGCCAGAGATCATGGCGAACGAAGGGCCCAAGAGTCAGACGATCCTCGTCGTCGGCGGCGGCATTTCCGGCGTCACGGCCGCGGTGGAGGCGGCGGAGGTCGGCTACGAGGTCGTGTTGTTGGAACGCGGCCCCGTCATCGGCGGACGGGTGGCGCAGCTGAACCGGTACTTTCCCAAGCTCTGCCATCCGGCCTGCGGCCTGGAAATCAATTTCCAGCGCATCCGCAAGAACCGGAAGCTCAAGCTCTTAACCATGGCCAGCGTGGTCGGGGTCGAGGGCCGCAAGGGCGACTACAGGGTCACGGTGAAGACCACGCCGCGCTACGTGAACGCCAACTGCACCGCCTGCGGCGCCTGCGCCGAGGCCACCGAGATGGAGGTGCCCGATCCCTTCAACTTCGGCCTGAGCAAGGTCAAGGCGGCCTATCTGCCCCACGAGCACGCCTATCCGATGCGCTATGTCGTCGCCCCGGAGGCGATCGGCACGCCCGAGGCCGAGAAGATCAAGGCGGCCTGCAGCTACGGCGCGGTCGACCTCGAGGAAAAGGAGCAGACCTTCGACCTCACGGCGGGCGCCATCGTCTGGGCCACCGGCTGGTCACCCTACGACCCGGCCAAGATCGATTCCTACAACTACGTCCACAGCCCGGACATCGTCACCAACATGGAGATGGAGCGCCTGGCCAACCACGCCGGGCCGACCGGCGGCAAGATCGTCCGGCCGTCCAACGGCGAGGCGGCCAAGCACGTCGCGCTGATCCAGTGCGCGGGCTCGCGCGACCACAACCACCTGCCCTATTGCTCGCGCATCTGCTGTCTGGGCTCGCTCAAGCACGCGGCCTATCTGCGCGAGCAGTACGAGGACGCCGAGGTCGACATCTACTACATCGACATCCGCGCCCACGACAAGCTGGAGGCCTTCTACCAGAAGGTCGCCGCCGACCCGCAGGTCCGGTTCATCAAGTCCAAGCCCGGCTCGATCGTGGTCGGCGAGGACGGCCGGCCGACGGTCTGCGGCGAGGACACGATCACCCGCGAGATCTACAAGAACCCCTACGACCTCGTGGTGCTGGCGACCGGCATGCAGCCGAACGCGGCCGGCGACTACCACCCGCCCATGTCGCTCGAGGCCGACGACTACGGCTTCGTCGTGCCGGCGCTGGAGGGCGACGACGGTATCATTCCGGCGGGCGTCGCCGCCGCGCCCCACGACGTTTCGCTCTCCGTGCAGTCGGCGACCGCCGCGGCGCTCAAGGCGATCCAGGCGGTCGGCGGCCGCGCCGGCTCAGGCCAAAGCTAGGAGGACGTGAAGGTGGAAGACAGGAAACCCGGCGTCTATCTGTGCAAGGGCTGCGGCATCGGCCAGGCGGTCTCGGTCGACGAGCTGGAGACGGTGGCGGGCGAGATGAAGGCGCCGCTGTGCCGCCAGCACGACGCCTTCTGCGCCGACGACGGCGTCGCGGCGATCAAGAAGGACCTGGCCGACGGGACCGTCAACCAGGTGGTCGTGGCCGCCTGCTCGAGCCGGGTCATGACCGACCGTTTCGATTTCGACGGCACCCAGGTGATCCGCGCCAACCTCCGCGAGCAGGTGGTCTGGAGCCATCCGGCCGGCGACGAGGACACCCAGATGCTGGCCGCCGACAACGTCCGCATGGCGATCGCCCAGGCCGGCAAGACCGCGCCGCCCGAGCCCTGGACCGAGGGCGAGTTCAGCCAGCGCATCCTGGTGGTCGGCGGCGGCGTCTCGGGCCTGAGCGCGGCCAGCGAGGCGGCCAAGGCCGGCCATGACGTGCTGCTGCTGGAGCGCAGCGACCAGCTGGGCGGCTGGGCGCGCAAGTGGGCCCGGCGCATGCCGCACCGCCCGCCCTACCGCGACCCGCAGGAGAACGACGTCGGCGCGCTGATCGCGGCGGTCGAGGCCGACCCGGCGATCACCGTCAAGACCGGCGCCACGGTCGCCAAGACCCAAGGCATGCCCGGCAAGTTCACGGTGGAAGTGAGCCAGGGCGGCGCAGAGACGACGGAGACGGTCGGCGCCATCGTGGCGGCCACCGGCTGGCGGCCCTACGTCCCGAACAAGCTGGGCCATCTCGGCTACGGCGCCGCGCCCGACGTGGTCACCGGCATCGAGCTCGAGGAGATGCTGGCCGACGGCGGGGTCAAGCGCAAATCGGACGGCAGCCCGGCCAAGCTGGTCGCCTTCGTCCAGTGCGCCGGCTCGCGCGACCCGAACCACCTGCCCTACTGCTCGTCGGTCTGCTGCGGCGTCTCGATCAAGCAGGCCCTGCAGATCAAGCAGGCCGATCCCGAGGCCAGCGTCTACATCATCTTCCAGGAGCTGCGCACCCCCGGCACCGCCGAGGAGTTCTACCGCCAGGCCCAGGAGGCCGGCGTGATCTTCATGAAGGGCAACGTCAAGTCGGTCGACTCCGAGCTCACGGTGACGGTCGACGACGCGCTGCTCGGCGAGGAGGTCCCGATGTTCGGCCTCGACCTCGTGGTGCTCGCCACCGGCATGGTGCCGAACGCCACCAACGTGGACAGCGCGACGCCGGAGACGGGCGAGGACCAGCTGAAGTCCGACATCGATCCCCTGTCGCCGATCCCGGTGGCCGGCTATGCCGGCGCGGCGCCGCCGGCCGCCGAACGGGCCGAGGAGGCCGTGCCGCCCGGCGGGCCGATCCTCAACCTGCAGTACCGCCAGGGGCCGCACATCCCGGTCCTGGCCGACGGCTTTGCCGATTCGCACTACATCTGCTTCCCCTACGAGACCCGGCGCAGCGGCATCTACACCTGCGGACCGGTGCGCCGGCCGATGGACATCGCCGAGTCGGCCGAGGACGCCGCCGGCGCGGTGCTCAAGGCGATCCAGGCGGTCCGCGGCGCGGCCGAGGGCGGGTCGCTGCATCCGCGCGTCGGCGACCTCTCGTTTCCCAAGATCGGGCTGGACATCTGCACCCGCTGCCGGCGCTGCACGGTCGAGTGTCCCTTCGGCGCGATCGACGAGGACGAGAACGACTATCCGCTGGTCAACCCGACGCGCTGCCGGCGCTGCGGCACCTGCATGGGCGCCTGCCCGGTCCGGACCATCAGCTTCGACAACTACAACATCCAGATGATCAGCGAGATGATCAACGCGGTCGAGGTGCCCGACGAGTTCGAGGAGAAGCCGCGCATCCTGGTCCTGGCCTGCGAGAACGACGCCTGTCCCGCCATCGACATGGCCGGCATCAAGCGCGCGCAGTACAGCGCCTACGTCCGCATCATCCCGGTGCGCTGCCTGGGCTCGGTCTCCATGCTCTGGGTCTCGGACGCGCTGTCGCGCGGCTTCGACGGCATCATGCTGATGGGCTGCAAGTCCGGCGACGACTACCAGTGCCACTTCGTCAAGGGCAGCGGCATCGCCGAGGAGCGCATGGCGAATATCGGCGAGACGCTGGAGAGCATGATGCTGGAGCGCGAGCGGGTCACCTCGGCCGAGGTGTCCATCGCCGATTCCGGAAGCGTCGCCAAGGTACTGGACGATTTCGTTGCCAAGCTGGGCGAACTCGACCCCAACCCCTTCAAGGGATTCTAGCCGTGAGCCCGCCGCCGCCGATTGTCGTGACCGGACTCGATCTACGTCGAACCTCGGCCAAGGCCCGCACCTGTCCCCTCGCCCTTCGGGAGAGGGGCGCGTATGCGCGGCGCTTCGCGCGGCCCGCGCGCTCTGGCGCGTGGGAGGGTGAGGGCCTGTTGGTTTTCGGTTCCGGCCGTCGAAGCCGGTCGCGGTGGCATAAGGGGAAACAACTTGCCCTCACCCACTCGGCTTCGCCTCGTCACCCTCTCCCGAGGGGCGAGGGTTACGTTCGAGTGCCTTTGCCGGGATCGGCGCTTCCTGGACCAGGTTCCAATTGCGACAGGGGCCTTGCGAACGGCCGCGTGCACGAGCTTTGTTTCGAGCCAGCTTTCAGAGAAGGCACTGAACCATGAGCGTAGCCCCGCCAGAAGAATCCAAGCGGAAGTACGACCTCGGCTTCGCGAGCTGGGTCTACGAGAACGTCGAGGGCGGCGACAAGCTCGCCATGTGCATGCAGTGCGGCGTGTGCTCCGGCTCGTGTCCCATCGGCACCGAGATGGACCACGGGCCGCGCAAGCTCTTCATGATGATCCGCGCCGGCATGAAGGAGGCGGTGCTGGCCTCCAACACCATGTGGAACTGCACGGCCTGCTTCAACTGCGTCGTGCGCTGTCCGCGCGAGGTGCCGGTCGCCTACATCCTCAAGGGCCTGGGCAGCGCGGCGGTCGATCTGGGCTATGCCAAGAAGGAGGACACGGTGCGCTTCTCCAAGGCCTTCTGGTGGAGCGCCAGGACCTACGGCCGCACCGACGAGCGCCTGGTGACGGCGAAGTACTACTTCTCCGGCGGCCTGGTCGCGGGCATGAAGAAGGGCCTGGAGAATTCCAAGATCGCGCTCGGCATGATCAAGGCCAAGCGCATGCACCTGGGCGCCTCGCACAAGATCAAGGACCGCAAGGGCCTGCAGGCGATCCTGGCCAAGGCCGCCGAGATCGAAGCGCGAGAGAAGGAGGGTTAGGCGATGAGCGGGGACGACACACCCAAGAAGAAGTTCACCTATTATCCCGGCTGCAGCTCGCAGAGCAGCGGCAGCCATCTCGACCAGTCGCTCAGGGCCATCGCGCCCGAGCTCGGCCTCGAGCTGGAGGAGCTGGACGACTGGAACTGCTGCGGCGCCTCGGTCGGCCACATCGAGGGCGGCCAGCTGCCCAACACCGCGCTCTCGGGGCGCAACCTGGCGAACGCGCAACGCCAGGGCCCGCAGG